>CBFHBH010000136.1:0-6193 GCA_965653735.1 uncultured Flavobacterium sp.
GACTCTGTCATTTGCAGTATAGTAAAAAGTAGCTTTTGAACCATCACCTTGAAATTCGATATCAGAAATTTTCATTTCTAATTTTAAAGCAATTGCAAGCTCACGAGCACGAACCTTCATTGGTTCTTCCTTATCACGGGCATTACTCCAAATTTCAATATCTTTTTGTGATGCTTTTCTATAAACTTTCAGCACTTCTCCTTCAGGATTGACTCCTTTTTTCTTCATTTGAACTTTAACCAATTCGCCAGTTAAAGTCACAATCCCAACGTCATGCCCAGGTGAAGCCTCCGTAGCAACAACATCACCTATTACAAGTGATAATTTTTCCGTATTACGGTAAAATTCTTTCCTTCCGTTTTTAAATCGAACTTCTACACAGTCAAAAGGTTCTTGACCTCCTGGTAAACTCATATTAGAAAGCCAATCAAAAACAGTTAATTTATTGCAGCTATCGGTGCCGCAAGTCCCATTATTTTTACACCCCTTTGGCGCTCCGCCAGTAGAGGTTGAACAACTATTACATGCCATAAATTTGTATATATATTGGTCGTCGCGTTAATAAAACGAAACTACTATTGCCAAAATTGTTTATTGGGTAAAGATACATATTTTAAGTTCCAAAAAAGAAATCCCAAATACCAATTTTTTACTTTTTGATATTTGGGATTTACGCTCTGTTTTGCTAAACAAAACAGAGATATTTTTAAAAGAAAATTATTCCATCAGTTTGAATAACTTATCTGATAAACGAACTCTAAATGGCACTGAAAAAGTAATTTTATCACCAGATGTTGCTTTTTCTCCTGACGCACCGTTAATTCGCATTTCTGTTAAAATAATTTCTTGGTTCCCTGTTGTAGGTCCTGAAATTAAAATCTTGTCTCCTACTTGTACATCAGAATTTGTAATTAAAAACTGAGCTACACTAGATTTTGTAAAATAATGTTCTGCTTTTCCTAAAATTGTTTTTTTGATTTTAATTCGTTGACGAATATTTTTTGGCGCTTCTTGTGTTGCTTTTGCTAATGAAATTCCTTTTAATTCTCCTGAATTTTTAAATTTAAGAGATTCCGATTTTCCTTTTCTGAAAATTTTATTTCCAACCTGAATTCCTCTTCTTTTCTTTACTTGATCTTCTAACGAAAGATGAGTAGTTTCTAAACATTCTGTTGAACAACAATTTTCCATTTTTTCGGCACATTCGTCACACTGAATAAACAACAAATGACAACCATCATTTGCACAATTTGTATGATTGTCACAAGGCTTACCACACTGGTGACACTGTGCAATAATATCATCTGTAATTCTTTCGCCAAGACGATGATCAAACACAAAGTTTTTACCAATGAATTTACTTTCTAAACCTTCTTCTTTGATTTGCTTCGCATAGTTTATGATACCGCCTTCAAGCTGATATACATTTTTAAAACCTTGGTGTTTAAAATATGCCGAAGCTTTTTCGCAGCGGATTCCTCCAGTGCAGTACATAACAAGGTTTTTATCTTCCTTGAAATCTTTTAATTGCTCGTTGATGATAGGTAATGATTCACGAAACGTTTCTACATCTGGTGTAATAGCTCCTGTAAAATGGCCCACTTCACTTTCGTAGTGATTTCTAAAATCAACAACAATTGTATTTGGATCATCTAAAATATCATTGAATGCCTTAGCATTTAAGTGAATTCCTTTATTTGTAACATCAAAAGTTTCATCATTCAATCCATCGGCAACGATTTTATGACGCACTTTTACAGTAAGTTTTAAAAATGAATGATCATCGTGTTCCACAGCTACATTCAAACGAATTCCTTTCATGAAATCATAGGCTTCTAATGTTTCACGGAAAGCTTCAAAATTTTCTGCAGGAACACTCATTTGGGCATTGATTCCTTCTTTAGCCACATAAGTACGGCCAAGAGCATCAAGTTTATTCCAAGCTAAAAATAAATCGTTACGAAATTGTTGAGGATCTTCGATGTGCGCATATTGGTAGAAAGACAATGTAAGACGCTGCTGACCTGCTTGGTCGATAAGCTCTTTCCTTTCTTCTGCGCTTAAAGTGTTATACAGTTGCATGCTATAAACGTTAAGTGAGAAATTAATAAAATGTCATGAACTCTAAATGGAAGAATTCGGTAGCAAATATATTGCTTTTTAAATAATTTCAAAAACTTTGCCTGGCAAGGGTCTAACAACACCTTTTAGTTCCATATTAAGTAACAATGAAGAAAGTTTAAAAACTGGAATATTACTTTCTAGTGCTATAATATCAATGTGTTCTTTTCCATTAGTTTTTAAAAAATCGAAAAGATTTTGTTCTTCAGGGTCCAGTGAAACAAAAAGTTGCTTTTGGATTGACTTCTCCTTTTTTACAACATCCCAATTCAAATTATATACTAGATCTGCTGCGGTTGTGAGTAAATTTGCTTTTTGCGTTTTAATCAAAGTATTGCACCCTTGGCTATACCTGTCGGTCGCTCTTCCAGGAACTGCAAAAACCTCACGGTTGTAATCGTTTGCCATTGTCGCTGTAACTAATGAGCCTCCTTTTTCGGCACTTTCTATGACAATTGTAGCTTCAGAAATTCCGGCAACAATTCTATTTCTTTTTATAAAATTCTCTTTATCTGGATTTGATGTACTCCAAAAGTCGGTCATAAAACCCCCATTACTTTCCATTTTACTCATATATTTTTTATGAGTTTTAGGATATACTTGATTTAAGCCATGAGCTAAAACACCAATAGTTTGTAAGCCATTTTCCATAGCAGCTTGATGGGCAACAATATCTACACCATAGGCAAAACCACTCACTATAATTGGATCAAGAGGAGCTAAATCGGCTATGAGTTTTTTACAGAAATCAATACCGTAAGAAGTGATTTGTCTAGTACCAACAATGCTTATTATCTTTTTTTGGTTAAGATTTATATTTCCTGATGTGAAGAGTAAAATTGGTCCATCAATACAATGCTTTAGCTTTTCTGGATAATCATCATTTTTAAAATAGTGCAGATTTATTTTATTGTTTTGGATAAACTGAAGCTCTTTTTCTGCTTCAGCAAAAGCTTTTCTATTTTGAATATTTTGAATGATTTTTTTTCCAATTCCGTCTATCGACGCTAATTGAACTGGTTTTGCCTTAAATACTTCTTCGGCTGAACCACAATGATTGAGGAGTTTTTTTGCAGTAATATCTCCAACTCCTTCTATATTTTGTAAGGCTAATAAATGTAAAACTTCAACTTCTGACATGGCGTATAATTTTGGGCAAATAAATCAAATAATTTAATTTGTTAATAACATTTGTTAATAAAATTTTTATTTTAGCTTGTATTCTTTACTTTTGTTTCTATGAATATTTCACATCATATATCGCAATTACTGTACCGTTACCCTTGTGTAACTGTACCTGGATTTGGTGCTTTTTTAACTGAAAATGTTTCGGCATCAATTCAAGAAAGCAACCATACTTTTTATCCGCCAAAAAAGGTAATTTCGTTCAACTCATACATTAAGAATAATGATGGGTTATTAGCAAACCATATTTCATTAACTGAAAAAATAAGTTATTCAGATGCTGTTTTGGTTATTGAAAATGCAGTGAAAGCATTAAATTCTACTTTAGAAGCTGGTGAAATTAGCATTCTAAAAAACATTGGTTTACTAAGAAAAAACAGTGAAGGTAATATTGTTTTTGAAGCTTCTTCACAAGTGAATTATTTAACAAATTCATTTGGCCTTAGTTCTTATGTGTCTCCAGTAGTTAAACGTGAAGAACTTAAAAAAGTAGTTGAAGAAATTATTGTTGCTGAAAAACCAACTATTGAATTACTTCCTGAAACCAAAAGAGCAAAACCATATTTGAAATATGCTGCAATGTTCATCATGTCATTAGGAGGTGCTGGTTTTGGTTATTCGGCTTATGTTTCACAACAAGCTGAAATCGAAACAAATATTGTGAGAAGTGAAGTTCAAAAAGAACTTAATACAAAAATTCAAGAGGCTACTTTCTTTATTGACAACCCTGTTACTTCTAGCAGCGCTTCAACAATTGAAGAAAAGAAAACTTTCCCTTTCCATATTGTTTTTGGTTCATTTAGAAGCGAAAGCAATGCCGAAAAAGCCATGAAAGAGCTAGAATCTCAAGGATATAAATCGAGAATATTACCTAAAAATAATCAGGACTTGTATCCAGTAGTTTATGGTAGTTATGCCACTTATACTGAGGCCCAATATGAAGCAACTCAAATTCAGACAACAAAGGACAAAAATGCCTGGTTGCTGATAGAAGAATTATAATCGTAGAAAGCCTTTCAAAATTTGAAAGGCTTTTTTAATAAACAATAACCCTTTACCTTTGTCAAAAAAAACAATGCAAGCAAAATTTCCTTCAGAATCATTAGCCATTCTTACAGACGTCGTTTTACCTGGTGAAACAAATCCTTTGAATAATTTATTTGGTGGTGAGTTATTGGCCAGAATGGACAGAGCCGCTAGTATTGCAGCCCGTCGTCATTCTCGTCGCATAACTGTTACCGCTTCTGTAAATCACGTAGCTTTCAATAGAGCAATTCCATTAGGAAGTGTAGTTACTGTTGAAGCTAAGGTTTCCAGAAGTTTCAAATCTTCTATGGAAATTTATATTGATGTTTGGACTGAAGATAGAGAATCTGGAATTCGCACAAAAGCAAACGAAGCTATTTATACTTTTGTTGCTGTAGATGATACAGGACGTCCTGTTGAAGTGCCAGAAATAATTCCTCAAACTGATGAAGAAAAACTTAGATATGATGCCGCATTACGTAGAAAGCAATTGAGTTTAGTTTTAGCTGCCCTTTTTTGTTACATATTAATTATCCAAGATTGTGGATTAAGTTTTGTTGTATTTTGATAAATCAAGAACTTAAGAATAGCTTTACCAGTGAAGCTGTTAAAATGAAGTTCTCCTATTGATTGTTTTGTAGACACTTTGTCTCCTTTACCTACATACACTTTTCCTAAGTTTGAGTAAGTAGTTATGTAGTCTCCATGACGAATTACAACTGTCGCAGTGCCATTGGCAGCCATTTGCACTTCACTCACTTCTCCGCTAAACACAGCTCTTGCCCTTGCCCCTCTTTCAGATGAAATTTCAACTCCACTACTTTCGATCATAATTGAAGGCTCAAGTGGATGTGGTTGTCTTCCGAATTTTTTAGTCAGTAAACCCTTTTCAACTGGCCAAGGCAATCTTCCACGGTTTGATCTAAAATCATTTGCCAATTCTTTTGCTTCTGGTGTTAAAACGAAAGTGGTTGTATTTGTTGTATTACCTGCTTTTTTATTTGCCGCAGCAATGGCTTCACGAATCAATCTTTCAATTTGTCTTTCTATTGCTTTCGATTCTCTTTGCTTTTTCTTAATCTCAGCAATAATCTTAGTCTTATCTTTCTTGATTGTATTTAACAATCTTTGTTGTTCCTGCTTTTCTTTTTCAAGTTCTTGTTTCTCTTTTTCGCTTTCAGCAATTAGAGTCTCTTTTTCTTTCTTTTGTAAAGAAAGCTTTTTGTTATACACTTCAAGTTCCTGTGTTTTAGTTTTTATTTCTTCGCCTTGCATTCTTCTAAAATTAGAATACTGCTTCATGTACTGCGCTCTTTTATATGCTTGAAGAAAATTTTCTGAAGAAAGTAAAAACATTGCTTTACTTTGTTCTGATCGGCTTTTATACGATTTTACAATCATTTCAGAATAATCTTCTTTAAGAATTGCCAAATCCTTTTTAAGTCCATTTACTTTTATTTGATTAATGTACATGCTGTTTCCTAAAACTTTCTTCTGTTTTTCGGTAACATTAATCAATTTTTGTTGTAAGTTGATTTTTGCTGTTTGCTGAACAACAACATTTACAACTGATTTTTCTTTTTTCTTTTGATCTTTCAAAAGTTTTTCTTGCTCGCGAATTTCGTCTTGCAGTTTGGCTTTTTGCTGTTCTAATTTTCGTTGTCTATCTTCTTCTTGACCAAATGTTGTCAAAGTAGAAAATAATACGAAAACGGAAATGATATATTTTAACATTTTTTGATTATTGACTAGTCTATATTAATTCTTTCATAACCACTAGGAACGCTATAGGGAAACGTTAATTCCTCATTAAACGAAGCGTTTTTGTAATTTATATTTATAGTTGTGGTTTTATTGTCTT
>CBFHBH010000137.1:0-6176 GCA_965653735.1 uncultured Flavobacterium sp.
TATTTACGAAGAACGTCAAGGAAAACTATACCACTTAAAATATCAAATTGAAGGAACAAACGAGTTTGTAACTATTGCAACCACTCGTCCGGAAACTATTTTAGGTGATACTGCTATTTGTATACATCCAGAAGATGAACGTTACCAACATTTAAAAGGTAAAAATGCCATTGTTCCTATTTGTAATCGTGTAATTCCTATCATCTTTGATGAATATGTTGATATGGAATTTGGTACAGGATGTTTAAAAGTTACACCTGCACACGATGTTAATGATAAAGAATTAGGAGCAAAGCATAATTTAGAAATCATAGACATCTTTAACGAAGATGCTTCATTAAATTCTTATGGTTTACATTATGAAGGAAAAGACCGTTTCGAAGTTCGTACGTTAATCGAAAAAGAATTAGAATCGATTGGAGCTTTAGCTAAAGTGGAGACGCACACGAATAATGTTGGAACATCTGAAAGAACCAAAGCAGTAATCGAACCAAGATTGTCAGACCAATGGTTCTTAAAGATGGAAGATTTAGTAAAACCTGCCATCAAAGCGGTTTTAGAATCTGAAGAGGTTAAGTTATATCCGTCACGTTTCAACAATACATACCGTCATTGGATGGAAAATATCCGTGATTGGAATATTTCACGTCAGTTATGGTGGGGACAACAAATTCCTGCGTACTATTATGGCGATGGAAAAGAAGATTTTGTTGTAGCAGAAAATATAGAAGATGCTTTAGTTTTAGCTAAAGAAAAAACTTCAAACGCCAACTTAACAACTAATGATTTGCGTCAAGATCCTGATGCATTAGATACTTGGTTCTCGTCTTGGTTATGGCCAATATCTGTTTTTGGAGGGATGATGGATCCTGAAAATGAGGATTTTAAATATTACTATCCAACCAACGATTTAGTGACTGGTCCTGATATTTTATTTTTCTGGGTAGCGCGTATGATTATTGCGGGTTATGAGTATACAGGTGAAAAACCATTCTCAAATGTATATTTAACCGGATTGGTACGTGACAAACTAGGTCGCAAGATGTCTAAATCTTTAGGAAATTCACCTGAACCATTGGGATTAATTGAAAAATTTGGTGCTGATGGAGTTCGCGTAGGATTATTATTGAGTGCTTCGGCAGGTAACGATATTTTATTCGACGAAGAATTATGTAACCAAGGAAAATCTTTAACAACCAAAGTTTGGAATGCGTTCCGTTTAATTAAAGGATGGGAAGTGGCGGATATTGCGCAACCAGAAGCCTCTAAAGTAGCTATCGAATGGTACGAAGCGAAATTGCAAAAAGCATTGGCGGAAATCGAAGATAACTTCGATAAATACAGAATTTCTGATGCGTTAATGGCGATTTATAAATTGGTTTGGGACGATTTTTGTTCGTGGTTCTTGGAAATGATTAAGCCAGGATACAAACAACCAATTGACAGCACAACGTTCAATAAGGCGATTGAAATGTTGGAAGCAAACTTGAAGTTGTTACATCCTTTCATGCCGTTCTTAACAGAGGAAATTTGGCAATACATCGCTGACAGAACTCCAGAACAGGCTTTAATTGTTGCCGAATGGCCTACAATTGCTACAGCTAATGAGAAATTAATTGCTGATTTTGACTTTGCTACCGAAGTAATTTCTGGAATTAGAACGATTAGAAAAGATAAAAACATATCGTTTAAAGATACTATCGAATTGAAAGTGGTTAATAACGAAAATGCTTCAACGTATTTTGATAGTGTGATTGCTAAATTAGGAAATGTTGCTTCTTTAGAATATGTTTCTGAAAAAGTAAATGGCGCTTTATCGTACCGTGTAAAATCTAACGAATACTTTATTCCCGTAGGAGAGGGTGTAGATATTGAAGCCGAAATCGCTAAATTGACAGAAGAATTAAATTATACAAAAGGTTTCTTAAAATCAGTTCAAGGGAAACTTTCTAACGAAAAATTTGTTAGTGGTGCACCAGAGCAGGTAATTGCAAACGAGCGCAAAAAAGAAGCTGATGCTTTAGCTAAAATTAACACTTTAGAAGAAAGTTTAGCAAGTTTGAAATAGTATTTTGTTATTCTGAACTTGTTTCAGAATCTAAATAAAAAATCCCAAGTACATCTTGGGATTTTTTTTATAGTTTTAAATGATGATTAGCCATAAATGTCTTTTTTTAAACGTTTTGGATATTAACTAAGGTAGGGATTTTTAGCACTAAAGTTCAAGCGAAAAACATAGTTGAGCCTAGTACAAATACCAATCAAAGTCGTTAAGCCCCGCTTTTGGTAATACCTAATTTATTTTAGTTTAAGTGAATTATTTACAACTTCAATAGGGTTAGCTCCTTTTTTTATTCTAATCGGAAAACCACTAACATCAAGTATATTCGTTGAAAGCTCCACATCAAGATAAATATCCTCTCCGTCAATATGTTTCAATAGTTTAAACAAACTTGCTTTAGCACCAAATAGATTATTTGAAAATAGTTTAAGTTCTGTTTCTGTTGTCTCTTTCTTTAATGAAGCAAGGGCCGGTGTAACCATTGCTAAAAGTAAATCTCTAATAGCTTCCGCTTCATTTATTTCCTTAACATTCGAACAAAATTTCATTGCCCGAACAATGTCATCATATAAAGATTTAACTTTTTCATCTTCCTCCTCCATAAGTCCATTAACTTCATACGAAGCCGCATTTGGTTTTTCATCAACTGTTAAATTAGCGGAGTGCTGATAGTATGCTTCTATAGTACCTTTTCTAAGAATAAAACACCCTAATTTTTCCAAAAAGGCTAAAAGAGATGATAACCGTACTTTAATTGCTAACCATTCTTGTCCATTAGGGACTTTTTTAATTTCCTCGTCAATTGTATTAAATAGCCAACAAAAAGCACTTCTCCTTTTTGCAATTAACTCATCTTTTTGTTTATCTCTGTTTATCCAATAGTAATGTTGTTCAGCTTGGTTTTTTATATCTTCCCATTTAGTCAATACAATTTGACAAAAATCATTATAAATATCTTTTGTAAATTTAGTGGCATCTCTATGCCCTAATTCGGTAGCAATTTCAGTCGCTTGAGGTAAACTTGTAAATGAACCAATAATATCTAAATTATCTGCAATTGCATCTGCGTCACCAAGTAATGCAGGAACTTTACCTATCAAACGGAAAAGTTTAATTACTACTGAGAACTGTCCTTTTCCTGTTACAGGAAGTATTTGTGAGCCAGCAGCCTCCAAATTCAGAGAAAGTTTTCTGCTTAATGCAGAGCAAATTATTTCATCACTCGGACCTTCAACTAATAATGGTGAATGGCAAAAAAGTGCAAGTTTATGTTCTTGACCAAGACGTGTAAGCAACGCTTGCAACTTACTTTGAAATTCGCCAAGATTTGGATCAATTTGAATAGGGGCCTGTTGAATGTCTTTGCAGAAAACAATTGAAGCCAAATCCGTAACCGAATTCACTTCAATGAATTCGGTTGAATGAGTTGAAATGAAAATTATTTTTTTACCTTTTTCGGTATTACTCCCTGCTACTTTTTTAATTTCATTTAATAGAAATGATTGAAGTTGTGGATGCAATGATACTTCTGGTTCGTCAATCAAAAGACACCCAACTTCATCGTCATATAAGGAAGCTAATATTGCAGCCAAATGTAATAAGCCACTTGCCTCCCGAGCGGAAGAGTAATTTTTGCTTGTTGTTTGGTCAACTCGTGAAAAAAAGATTTTTAAATTTCCTCCGTCCCAATCAACTACTATATCTCTTTTAAATAGCTTTCGTAATCTTTCTTGAACTTTAATTAATACATCAGCTCTTTCAGAAAGAGTTGCAAAATCACCGAGAATAGTTTCTGTTTGATGTCGTCTTTTTGTTGCAGATTTGTTTCCAAACGTAGCACTATCAAATTGTGGTTGCCCTCGTTGTCCGTCATAATCAGATCTATAATTTTCCATAGGTCCCAGTCTTCCAGCTGAAACATATCTTATTTTCTTACCGTTTAAATGACCTGCTAAAGAATTTTTTAACCCTCTTAGAAGTTGAGTTTTTCCCGCTCCATTTGGTCCAAGAAATGTAGTAATTCCACCGTAAATCTTAATTCCTGGATTTTGAATACCTGTTATACCTGACTGATTTAGATTTATTATAATATCAAAGGGAAATGTCATATTTATTTTTAAAAATTTCTACCGACTGTTTGTATGTTTTACAAATATTAGTTTGACTCTTTCAAAAATAAGTAAAAAATCTTACAAATTATTAAACATAAGACTAGTTTCAATGCTATATTTTAAAGAATAAAATCCCAAGTTCAAGCACTTGATTTTTATTATTTTTAATTACATCTGGCTGAATGATAATCGAATATGTTTGTTTGCGAATTTTTTGATTATTCAATTAAACCATTTCTATTAGCTGACATCTAAAATAAATCTTAAAACTTTTTTACAGCTCAATTTAATTAATAACTTTGTGCTTGTTTAGAATTGATATAAATAAAAATAACTAACCAATGAAAAATATAAGTTTAGTAATTACCTTGTTAGTTGCTGGAATTGTTTCTGCACAAAAAGGAAATTCACTTTTGGATCAAGGTTTTTGGAAAAAAAATCCTGATGTTGCTACAGTTAAAGCAGAAATTGAAAAAGGGAACGATCCTTCGGCATTAAATCCTTCGGCTTTTGATCCAACAACATTGGCAATTAATAATGGCGCTGCTATAGATGTGGTGAAGTTTTTAATTGATCAAAAAGGGAACGATGTAAAAAAAGCAACTCATGATGCAAGAACGTATTTACATTGGGCAGCCGGAAAAGGTAATTTAGAATTGGTTGACTATTTAATCAGCAAAGGTTCTAATATAAATAGTGAAGATTCTCACGATGCCACTCCGTTAGTGTATGCGGCTCAAGGCGGTCAAAATAATGTAGCTTTATTTGAAAGTTTCTTTAAAGCGGGTTTAGATCCTAAGAAAAAATACAAAAACAACGCGACTATTTTAATGTTGGCCATTCCAAATGATAAAGATTTAAGTCTGACCAACTATTTGGTTTCAAAAGGGCTTTCGTTAAAAGATGTAGATGCTGAAGGGAATACGGTTTTTGATTATGCAGCAAGAACTGGAAATATAGCGAATCTGAAATCGTTAGTTTCTAAAGGCGTTAAGTTTACACCTAATGCTTTATTGTTTGCGGCTGAAGCTTCAAGAAGAAGTGCAAATCCAATTGAAGTTTTTCAATACTTGGTGGATGATTTAAAAATTAAACCTACTTCACTTTCAAAAAATAAAGAATCGGTTTTACATTTTATTGCTAAAAAAGAAAATCAAAGTGCTACTGTAACGTATTTCTTGTCTAAAGGTGTGGATGTAAATTTAGCTGATGCAGAAGGAAATACAGCTTTAATGAATGCTTCGGCTGGTAGAGATGTTGCTTTGGTAAACTTATTATTAGAAAAAGGAGCAAAAGTTAATGAAGCGAACGCTAAAGGAGAAACTGCCATTTTTCAAGCGGTAAAATCGGGTTCAGTAGATGTAATCAATGCGTTATTGAGTAAAAATGCTTCTTTAACGGTTTTGGATAAAGACAATCACGATGTGGCGTATCATTTGGTTCAAAATTTCCGTGCTCCACGTGGTGGTAATGATGATTTCTTGGATAAGCTGAATTTATTGAAGAATAAAGGAGTTTCGTTGCAAGCTGCACAAAAAGATGGTAATACGCTGTATCACTTAGCAGTTGGTAAAAATGACTTGAATTTGGTTAAGAAATTGGAAGGTTTATCCATCAATATCAATGCTAAAAACGCAGAAGGTTTAACAGCATTACACAAAGCGGCTTTAGTAGCCAAAGATGATTCGTTGTTAAAATACGTGGTATCATTAAATGCAGATAAATCGGTCAAAACGGATTTTGACGAAACAGCGTATGATATCGCAAAAGAGAACGAAGTGTTAGTAAAGAATCAAGTTAATATCGACTTTTTAAAATAAGAATGAAAAAATATATTAAATACATTGTTTTAAGCCTAGTTATTGGCTTATTTACGAATCAAACTTCGGCACAAACGTCAAAATACAAATGCATGTTGCAAATGTCCAATTACGTTGGAGAAGGAGCATACGTTGTGGTATCATTAATCAATTCTAAAGGACAGTACGAAAAAACATTGTACG
>CBFHBH010000138.1:0-6161 GCA_965653735.1 uncultured Flavobacterium sp.
GGCAATACTTTGTGCTTGAATTTTACATTATCAATTTTCATAAAATAAGTCAAATAATTTTCAGGATCAGGGACAGTACTTAAAATTAAAATACCTCCTGTTTGCGCCATCGCTTCAACAATTAAAACTCCTGGCATTACTGGCGCTCCTGGAAAATGTCCTACGAAGAAATCTTCGTTCATAGTAACATTTTTAAGTCCTACCACCTGCGTATCAGTCATTTCTAAAATTCTGTCAACAAGTAAAAAAGGTGGACGGTGTGGCAACATAGACATAATTTTATGAATGTCCATTAAAGGTTCTTTGTTTAAATCATAAACAGGAACATTGTTACGTTGCTCATTTTTAATCAATTTAGACATTTTTTTTGCAAACTGAGTATTTACAAAATGCCCGGGTTTATTCGCTATAACTTTACCTTTGATTTTAGTACCAATTAAAGCTAAATCTCCAACTACATCAAGTAGCTTGTGACGAGCTGCCTCATTAGGAAAATGAAGTGTTAAGTTATCTAAAACTCCGTTTGGAGTTACAGAGATTTTTTCTTTTCCAAAGGCAACTTTTAATTTTTCCATTGTTTCTGTAGATAATTCTTTATCAACATAAACAATCGCATTATTTAAGTCCCCTCCTTTAATTAATCCATTTTCAAGCAACATCTCAAGCTCATGTAAAAAACTGAATGTACGACAAGCAGAAATTTCAGTCTTGAACTCTGAAATATTTTTCATACTTGCATTTTGAGTACCAAGCACTTTTGTACCAAAATCAACCATTGCAGTTACTTGATAATCATCAGCAGGGATAACAGTTATTTCACTTCCTGTAGATTCATCAACATAAGAGATTACGTCTTTGACAACAAATACATTTCTTTCTGCATCTTGCTCAACAACACCAACTTTCTCAATAGCTTCAACAAAATATTTTGACGAACCATCCATAATTGGCAATTCAGAAGCATTTAATTCGATAATAATATTGTCTAAATCACAACCTACAATTGCTGCCAAAACATGTTCAGGGGTTTGAATCATAACCCCTAATTTTTCAAGGTTAGTTCCTCTTTGAGTTGTAACTACATAGGCTGCATCAGCTTCGATTATTGGTTGTCCTTCTAAGTCTACTCGCACAAAAGTAAAACCATTGTTTACTGGTGCTGGTTTGAAAGTCATTGTAACCTCTTTTCCAGTATGAAGTCCTACACCGGTAAGAGTAATTTCTGATTGAATGGTTTTTTGCTTAACCATGGTTTAATTATTTTTCTTTTTTAATTCTTCTATTTCTGAAACAATCTTAGGTAAGTTTTTAAAATGTACATAAGATTTATTGTAATCACTATATGCTAATGCGGGGCTTCCCTGTAAGGTTTCATTATCTTTTAAGTTTCTTCCCACCCCAGTTTGAGCTTGAATGCGAACACCATTCCCAACAATTAGGTGACCAGCGATTCCAACTTGTCCGCCAATCATACAATTTTTACCAATTTTTGTTGAACCTGCTACTCCAGTTTGAGCAGCGATCACAGTATTTTCGCCAATTTCAACATTATGAGCAATTTGAATTTGATTATCAAGCTTAACTCCCTTACGAATTACAGTTGATCCTAAAGTTGCTCTATCAATTGTTGTACCTGCACCTACATCTACATTATCCTCAATAATAACATTTCCTATTTGGGGTACTTTACTGTATTCTCCGTTTTCATTTGGCGCAAAACCAAAACCATCAGCACCTACAATAGCTCCTGAATGAATGGTACAATCTTTTCCAATTACAACATTTTCCCCAATGTAGCTAAACGCTCCTAAATAAAAATTCCCTCCATGTTGTGCTGATTCAGACAAAAAACAAGGAACTTCGATTCCGGTTTTATTTAGCTTAATTTGATTATAAAACTCTAATAATTTTGAAAAAGCTTTATAAGCATCATCAACCTTAATTAATGTTGTTGTAATTGCATTTTCTGGTTCAAAGGTTTTATTTACAATCGTAATTGTAGCCTTTGTTTCATATATATAATTGATGTACTTTGGGTTTGCTAAAAATGTAAGCGAACCTTCTGTCCCTTCTTCAATTTTTGATAATTTAGAAACTTCAGCATTAGGATTTCCTATCACTTCACCTTCTAGAATACCTGCTATTTGCTCGGCCGTAAACTTCATATTCTTGCAAAAGTATAAATTTTTTGTGAATTTTAACTTTTATTAAGTTGTTTTGGATAACATAGATAGTATTTTGTAACATGCTTTGATAAAGCATTTAAAGACAATTGGTCAGATAATATTGCAACATCTTCTAAACCACCATCTTTTTGCAAAATTCTTATTGGTTCAGCAATTTTACTGTAAGCTTGATTCTTAATTTTACCTTTAAAAACAAAATATTTTGATTCTAAAGTATTCAACTTACTTTCCTTTGAGTATTGTTCTAAAAGTTGTTGCACTTCGTCTGAAGTAAACTTTTCATTACTCATTTTTATTTTAAGTAAATCTCTATTAATAATCATTTTACTTAAAGTGCATAAAGTAAAGTCCTCATGATATTGCCAGTTTTTAATCGCTCCAATTACATCTGTATCATCTAATTTTGCAAATTCATCTAGGATTTCATCATTGAAATGATCTAGACTAATCTTATTTTCTATGAAAAAATGCAAAGGTTTACTACATTCTACATCAAATCCTTTCTGATATAATTCCTTTGCTCTTTTAAGAATTCTTGTCAAAATCTCTTCAGCAACTAAACTGGTTTTATGCAAATAAACTTGCCAATACATTAATCGACGAGCCATTAAAAACTTCTCAACAGAATAAATTCCTTTTTCTTCAATCACCAAAACATCATCAACCACATTCATCATTTGGATTAATCGGTCAGAGTTAATCTTTCCTTCTTCTACTCCACTATAAAAACTATCACGCTTCAAATAATCCATCCTGTCCATATCTAACTGACTAGATATTAATTGAAGCATGAATTTTCGATGATACTCTCCTTTAAATATTTTAATCGCTAAACTTAATTTTCCATCAAAATCATTATTTAACTTATTCATAAAAAGAAGCGAAATTTGTTCGTGATGCACATCTTCGACTATACTATGTTCCATAGCATGTGAAAATGGTCCATGCCCTATATCATGAAGTAAGATTGCCACATACAAAGCATTTTCTTCTTCATCCGAAATCTGTACATTTTTAAATCTTAAAACATTCACTGCTTTTTGCATAATATGCAAGCAACCTAATGCATGATGAAATCGGGTATGATTTGCTCCTGGATAAACCAAATACGACAAGCCCATTTGTGAAATTCGTCGTAAACGTTGAAAATATGAATGCTGGATTAAATCGTAAATGAAAGGATTGGGAATGGTAATAAAACCATATATTGGATCATTAAAGATTTTTAGTTTGTTTGTATTACTCACAAAATACTATTTAGACTAACAAATATAATACTATTTCAATAATAAAAAACCCTAATTGAAACTGAACA
Source organism: uncultured Flavobacterium sp. (assembly GCA_965653735.1). GTDB lineage: Bacteria > Bacteroidota > Bacteroidia > Flavobacteriales > Flavobacteriaceae > Flavobacterium. Next base: position 3,502 of record CBFHBH010000138.1, read on the forward strand.
ATTAGGGTTTTATTTTAAGGTTTTACCAAATTACAATTCTATCTTTTACGGGAATAAACATTTTGCTCCCTTCTTTCACATTGAATGTTTTATAAAACTCATCAATATTACTTAACACTCCGTTAATTCTATACTTAGCAGGAGCATGAACATCAGTCATTAATTGCTGCCCTAAAGATTCTGGTTTGATGTTTACCATCCAAGCATAGCCATAAGATAAGAAGAATCTTTGGTTTGGTGTTAATCCAGCTATTTTTTTATTTTCCTTAAACTGAGTTGTTTTTTTAAATGCTTCATAACCCATTACCACTCCACCTAAATCAGCAATATTTTCACCTTGAGTTGCATCTCCATTTACAAATTTTCCTGGTAAAGCTTCATATTTAGTGTACTGAGCCACTATAGCTTTAGTTTTTTCTTTGAATTTTTTCAAATCATCTGCAGTCCACCAGTTATTTAGATTTCCTTTTTCGTCATATTGACTTCCTTGATCATCAAATCCGTGAGTGATTTCGTGACCAAATGTTGAACCTCCAATAATTCCATATAAAATGGCATCATCTGGCATTCTTCCTTCAAATCCTGGAACAATTATATTACATGCAGGAACACAAATTTCATTGTTGCTTGGGCTATAGTAAGCATTATATGTTTGAGGATACATTCCCCACTCGCTTCTATCAACTGGTTTTCCAAATTTAGTAGCCATATCATTGTAACTCCATTTGTTTACAGCCATTACATTAGCACAATAAGTACCTCTACTGATTGAAACCGAAGACATATCTTTCCATTTATCTGGATAACCAACTTTCATAACTATTTTAGAAAGTTTATTAAGCGCTTTTTTCTTAGTTTCTGGACTCATCCAGTCTAATTTTTTAATTCTTTCTGCATATACATCGCGAATATTGTTTCCTATTTCCAAAAGCTTTTCTTTTGTCCCTTTTGGTAAATATTCATCAACATAAACTTGTCCTATCAACTCTCCCAAAGAACCATCTGTTTGTTCAACTACTCTTTTCCAACGAGGCTTTTGTTCTTTTACACCACTCATCACTGTTGAATAAAAGTAGAAATTCTGTTTTTCAAAATCTTTACCTAAATATGACGCATAACTATTTATTAAATCCCATTTCAAATATGTCTTCCAATCATTAATTGAATATGATTTTATTGTTTTATTTAATGCTTTATAAAATTCTGGCTGACCAACAATTACAGTATCTGCCTTTTTAATATTCATTATTGAAAGCATTTTGTCCCAAGCAATATTTGGCGTAGCCAATTTAAACTGAGCCAATGACATTTTATTGTAATTTTTAATTGGATCGCGAAGTGCTTCAAGTTTTCTAGAATTATTAGCTAGTTTCTAACTTCATGATTACTTCAGCATTCGATTTAGCCAAAGAAGCGTTATTTCCCATAAGCTTTGACATAGCTTCAAGGTGTTTCACATATTCTGCTCTAATTGTAGCCGTTTCTTTATCTGTATTAAAATAGTAATCACGATTACCCATCCCTAAACCTCCTTGAGAAAAGAATAAAGCATATTTTGTACTAATCTTATCGTCTTGACCCACATAAAATCCAAAAGCTGGACTAGCACCTATAGTATGTAAATAAGCAATAGAATTTAAAAGTGAAGGAATGTCTTTAATTGCATCAATTTTAGCTAATTCATTCTTTAAAGGACTAATCCCTTGCTTATCAATAGTAATTGTATCCATTCCAGAGGCATAGAAATCACCTATTTTTTGCTTGTTTGTTCCTTTATTAGCATTTTCACTAGCCGATTTTTCACAAATTTGTCTTATTTGACTATTGATGGTATCTCCTATAGTTCTAAAAATTCCGTTACTGCGTTCAGAATCTGGTATAGGGTTCTTTTTAAACCATCCTCCGTTAGCATGAGTAAAAAAATCATCAGACGGACTTGTTAATGTATCTCTATTTGTAACTAAAACATCTGGTGCATTTGGATCAAATTCTTTTTCTTTTTTGCAACTTATCGCAAATAAGCTAACCCCAAGTATAAGGATAGCAACTTTACTGTAATTCATAATTAATTTGGTTTGTTAGTGCCCAAATATATTGAAAACTAATTATTAATAAAAACTCAGCAATATTTTACAATATTTTTATGAAACTGATGTTTAATAAATAGTAAATTGCAACAGAAATAGAACCATATGAGCATTAAAATACTTTGGGTTGATGATGAAATTGACCTATTAAAACCACACATATTATTCCTAGAAAAGAAAAACTACACTGTTAAAACATGTAATAACGGTCGTGATGCCGTAGACTTGTTTCAGGATAAACATTTTGATGTCGTATTTCTCGACGAGAATATGCCTGGAATGTCAGGATTAGAAACTTTATCTGAAATTAAGGAAAAAATAGCTACTGTTCCTGTAATTATGATTACAAAGAGTGAAGAGGAATACATTATGGAAGAAGCTATTGGCTCTAAAATAGCTGATTACTTAATCAAACCTGTAAATCCTAATCAGATTCTATTAAGTTTAAAAAAGAATCTGGACCACTCAAGATTAATTTCAGAAAAAACAACGCTTGATTACCAAAAAGAATTCCGTAAAATCGCGATGGAAATGGCGATGGGGGAAAGAAGCGTCGAATCGGTTACCCGGACC
>CBFHBH010000139.1:0-6142 GCA_965653735.1 uncultured Flavobacterium sp.
ATAATTTTCAACTCTTTTCAAGTAAAATATACTGCTATAAAAGACGTTTTAGAATCACCTACTACCATTATTGATTTTGATGAAAGCATAGAAAGCATCATGCAAAAATTTGAATCATCACAAAAATCAGTTTTACCAGTGATTAAGTATGGTAAATTTTATGGTTTTCTTTCAAAAATAGCCATACTAGAAGCCTATAGAAAGAAACTAAAAGAAATTGTAATCGAATAATCTACTTTTTTATAAATTATTCTTAATTAAATTCTTGATTGTCGTATTTTATTTAATTTTGACAAAAATTACTATTCATTGAATACACTATATATTAAACTTACTTGCATCGCCCTTCTTTTTGGTATGTTACCAATTTGGTCACAAACACAGCCTGCTCCCAAAGACAGTAAGCAAGTTATCATAGAAAACTCTGATTTTTTTGATATTTCAGAAAGTGAAGTCCCTGGAGCGATTGTCCTTACTGGAAATGTGCGTATCATTCACGAAGGAGTTCGTATGACTTGTAATAAAGCGTACCATTTTACAAAAGCTAATTTTGTTAAAGCTTTTGGTAACGTCAATATGGTACAAGGTGATACTCTTACAATGACCAGTAAATACGCCGAATACAACGGAAATACAAAATTTGCTTATGCCACAGGAAATGTAGTCATGCGTGATCCTAAAATGACTTTGGTTACTGATACAATTAATTTTGATCGTAACTCTCAAATGGCATATTATAATTCGCAAGGAACTATTACCGATCCAGAAAACACATTGACTAGCAAATCTGGAAAATATTATTTATCGCAAAAAAAGTTTCAGTTTCAAACAGCGGTAACGGTTACAAATCCTAGGCAAACCATTAAAACTAATCATTTAGATTATTATACAAACTCTGGTCATGCTTATGTTTTTGGTCCATCGACCATTACATCAAGTAGTAATACAATTCACACCACTAAAGGTTTTTACGATACCAAAAAAGACGAAGGAAAGCTCCAAAAAGGGTCTAAAATTGTCTACAAAGACCGACTTATAGAAGGCGATGATATTTATTATGACCGAAAGCAAGATTTTGCAAAGGCAAAAAACAATGTAAAGATTACCGACACCATCAATAATTTTGTTGTTAAAGGTCACTATGCTGAAGTCTATAAGAAAAAAGATTCCATGTTTATCACTAAAAAAGCATTGGTTACAACACTTTTCGAAAAAGATTCTGTGTATTTCCATGCTAAAAAATTAATTGTAACAGGAAAGCCTCAAGAACGCATTATAAGAGGTTTTAATAACGCTCGTTTTTATAAAAAAGATATGAGTGGTAAATGTGATTCTATTCATTATGACCAAAAGAAAGGTTTAACACAAATGATTGGCAAACCTATTTTTTGGAATGGTAAAAACCAAATGACTGGTGATGTGATGCATTTAATTTCTGATGCAAAATCAGAAAGAATAGATTCATTGAAAGTATTAAATAATGCTTTTATAGTTTCAAAGGATACTATTGGAACTGGTTACAATCAGGTTAAAGGTCAACATCTCTTCGGAAAATTTAAAGATAATAAACTTCATGAGGTCGATGTTGTTAAAAACACCGAAGTCATCTACTACATGCGAAATGACAAACAAGAACTTATTGGAATCAATAAAAATGTCAGCAGTAAAATTAACATGATTCTTGACGGAAATACCATTGAAACCATTACTTTTTTTACGAATGTTGATGGCGACATTCTTCCTGAAAATGAGCTACCTGAAAACGCACGATTACTAAAAGGCTTTATTTGGCGAGGTGACGAACAATTACTTTCACTAGCAGATATATTTCCTAAAGAAGAACTCGAAATAGACGAAAAAGTTCAGGCAGAAACAAAGAAAAAAATGATGGAACCAGATCTTCCTATGGAAGCTACAAAGGAAACTTTGGAATATGACAAACCTAAAAAAGTTGAAAAGTCTAAAGTCCAAAGTTCGAAGTCGAAGTCGAAGTCGAAGAACAAAAAATAATATTCTAGTCAATTTTCTTTGTTTCAAATAATTAAATCGAGACGTTAACTAATGTTAAAAGATTTCTATAAATATCAGGCACAAACTTCACCATATCCTTTAGGAATGGAAGTATCGCATGCAAAAGGCTCTTATATTTACGACACTAATGGGAAATCCTATTTAGACTTTGTCGCAGGTGTTTCAGCATGTACTTTAGGACATCAACACACAAGAGTTCGTGAAGCCATTGTAAATCAATTGGACAAATATGCTCATGTAATGGTTTATGGCGAATATGCTCAAGATCCTTCTGTACAGTTATGCAAATTATTAGCTGAGAATACTCCTGCTCCACTCGATAAAGTATATTTAGTAAATTCGGGGACAGAAGCTACAGAAGGCGCATTGAAACTTGCGCGTCGTGTAACTGGTAGAAGTCAGTTAATTTCATGCTTTAATGCCTATCACGGAAACACTATGGGCTCTATGAGCGTTATGGGTTTTGAGGAACGCAAACAAATATTTCGTCCCTTAATTCCTGATGTCGATTTTATTACGTTCAATAACGAAGAAGATTTACTTAAAATAACCGATAAAACAGCCGGAATTATTCTTGAAACAATACAAGGAGGTGCTGGATTTATTCAACCTCATGACAACTTTTTGCAAAAAGTAAAAAAGCGTTGTAAAGAAGTTGGAGCTCTAATGATACTTGATGAAATCCAACCGGGTTTTGGTCGTACAGGTAAATTATTTGGTTTTCAAAACTATGATGTAGTTCCAGATATTGTTGTTATGGGTAAAGGTATGGGCGGCGGAATGCCTGTAGGTGCTTTCATGGCAAAGACAGAATATATGGATTTGTTAAGTCATGATCCTAAACTAGGACACATTACCACATTTGGTGGGCATCCAGTTATTGCTGCCGCATGCTTAGCTACACTGCAGGAGTTATTAGAAACCGATTTAATGCCTCAGTGTCTTGAAAAAGAAAAACTATTTAGAGAACTATTAATTCACCCATTAATAAAAGAAATTCGCGGTGAAGGTTTAATGTTGGCCGCCATGACAGAAAGTCCTGATATCACTAACAGAGTATTTTATTTTGGTTACTCTTTGAAGGATGCGCTATCAGAATAACTCCTCCTCTAACATTATCAAATGATGAAATAAAAGAAGGTTGTGGCATCATTATTGAAGCTATGAATGAGGTAATGAATGAATTAACTATAGAAAACGAATAAAGGTTTTTCAGAGCTAAAATCATTAAAAATTGTTAATTAAATTGTTCACAACAATTGATTTTCAATGCCAAAAACAAATTAAAAGGTTTCCTAACTTTATTAAGGATAATTCTAAAAACAATGAGTATGCATTTGAGTCACGAAGAAGAAGATCGAAATTTATCCTTATCACGTTTTGAATCAATGCTTAAAACAAACAAGGTTTTGTTTTTTGATTCAGAAGAATTCGAGGATATCATACTACATTACATGGATATTGGAAAACCGAGTCTTGCCAAGAAGGCACTTAAGTTAGCGCTCGAGCAACATCCAAAATCAACAGGATTAAAACTAGTTCAGGTAGAAATGCTGATTTTCGAAGACAAACTTGAAACAGCAGAAAAACTTTTAAATGAACTTTACGCTATTGAGCCTACCAACGAAGAAATCTACATTCAAAAGGCCAATATTTTCTCGAAAAAAGATAATCATGAGAAAGCAGTTGAATTACTTAAAATTGCTTTAAAGTACACTGATGATTATGCTGATGTTCATAATCTAATAGGCATGGAATACCTTTTTATGGATGAATTGGAATTAGCTAAAGAATACTTTATAAAATGTCTTGAAGAAGAGCCAGAAGAGCAATCAAGTCTTTATAATGTTATTTATTGCTTTGAGTTTTTAGAACAATATGAAGAAGCTATCCAATTTTTAACTAATTACATCGATAACAACCCTTACAGCGAAATTGCTTGGCATCAGTTAGGAAGATTAAACTATACAATAAAAAATTACGAAGACGCTTATACAGCTTTTGATTATGCTACCGTGATTGACGATCAGTTCATGGGTGCTTTTATGGAAAAAGCAAAATCACTTGAGCGCTTAAAAAGATATAAAGAAGCTATCGACAACTATAACGAAACTATTCGTTTAGAAGATCCTACTTCATATGCTTTATTGCGTATTGGTAAATGTTATGAAAAATTAGGTAACGATTTAGAAGCTTTAAAATTCTTTAATCAAACTGTACATGAAGATCCTTTATTAGACAAGGGTTGGATTGCTATTACTGATCATCACTTCAAACATAATGATTTTCAAAAAGCGTTATACTTTGTTAATAAAGCTATTGCCATTGATGGAGAAAATCGTTTTTACTGGAAACGTTTTGCGGCAATTAACAAAGCATTAAATTTGTTTGAAGAAGCGGAATACGGTTACAGAAAAGCTGTTGAGTTTGGTGATACTGAACTAGAAACTTGGTTATATTGGACGAATATCTTGCAATATTTAGGTGAGTTTGACGCTGCAATACAGACATTGTTACAAGCTTGTGATCATTTCCCAGACGAATATGAAATTGAATATCGATTAGCTGGTTTACACTTAACACTAAACGAAACTGAAAAAGGTTTATATCATCTTAATAACGGTTTACGCTTAAGTTTTAAAAATAAATTCTTACTTGAAGAAATTTTTCCAAGTATTTGGGATACTACTCTTGTTCAGGAAACCATAGCGAAGTATAAAAAATAATGAAGAAAATATTTGCTTTAACCTTTATTGTATTTCCAACATTAGTATTCTGTCAAACCAGAAATAAAACTAAATCAAGCAAAACACAAGAAACTACTCTTAAAAAAGATGTTAGTCAAATTATTCGTGTAGAACCTGTTTTTGATGAAAATCATATTTATGATTATCCCAAAAATTCTAATTTATTAGATTCTTTTCCTGAATATTCAGAAGGTGCCGTTAAATTTGATGAGAATTTTAATAAAGGATTCAATCCAGTAGCTACTGAAGATTTGAAAGGAAAAATTCTAATTGAATTTGTTATAGAAAAAGATGGCTCATTAACACATTTTAGAGTATTAAGAGACTTAAACAAAAAAATAGGAACTGAAGCAATTAAAACCATTCAATCTCTAAGAAAATGGAAACCAGGCACAAGGCACAAAAAGCCAGTAAGGACAAAATACATAGTTCCTATTCAAATAGACATTAAAGCCAATACCACTAATGAAGAAACTAGGATTGCTAGGTAAAAATATTAGTTATTCGTTTTCAAGAAATTACTTTGCCGAAAAATTTAAGAATGATGGAGTTTTAAATGAATTCTGTTATGACAATTTTGATATTCAATCAATAAATGAATTTCCTGAAGTACTAAAAAACAATCCTAATTTAATTGGGATGAATGTTACCATTCCTTACAAACAAGAGGTAATTCCTTTTCTTGATAGTTTGTCTATCAATGCTAAAGAAATTGGTGCTGTAAATACCATAAAAATATCTCCTGATGGGAAATTAGTTGGTCACAATACCGATTATTTCGGATTTACAGAATCTTTAAAACCTTTATTAAAACCTCATCATAAAAAAGCATTGATCCTTGGCACTGGCGGAGCTGCAAAAGCTATTGCTTACGGGTTAAAACAACTAGGAATAGAGTTTCAATATGTTTCAAGAAAAAAAACTGATGAAACAATTAGTTACAGTGAATTGAATCAAGAAGTATTTGATGAGTATCAAATAATAATTAATTGCTCACCAATAGGTACTTTCCCCAATATTGAAGATTGTCCTGACATTCCTTATCAATACTTGACTTCAAATCATATTGCATATGATTTAATTTATAATCCAGAAAAAACAACTTTTTTAGCTAAAGCTGAAGCACAAAAATCAACTATTAAAAATGGATACGAAATGCTAGTTTTACAAGCTGAAAAAGCTTGGGAAATTTGGAATTCCTAGTGCAGATTGAAATGACATCGTTTTTGGTGACTGAGGTGTCATGCTGAGCTTGTCGAAGTACTCTCGAAGTTACCAAAAAGATACAGTGATCTCGTCACTTGGACGAGAGACTAAGCTCCTAAAAAACAATGAGAATAACTCATTTTAACCGATTTATACAT
>CBFHBH010000140.1:0-6102 GCA_965653735.1 uncultured Flavobacterium sp.
TTAAAAATGGATATATTTCTATTGTCCCTGTTCAATTCGATTTGACTGCTCACCACGCTATTCAGCAACTTAACACTTGGAATTTATGAAAAAAATAGATTTACTATACGGAGCCTTAATTGGTTTATTCACAACTTTTATAGGTGTTTTTATCTATTTAAAACTTACAACCGATTTAGGTTTTCTTGAAGCAATACAAACAATGAAAAGCCAAGGACTGCTTGGTAAGGTTATAACACTTGGGGCGATTCTAAATACTATTGCATTTTTCTCTTTGTTAAATATGAACAAAGAAATTATGGCTCGTGGTGTTGTGTTGGCCACAATTTTACTAACTGTTTTGACATTATTTGTATAAAATGAAATATTATATTATTGCAGGAGAAGCATCAGGGGATTTACATGGATCTAACTTAATGAAAAACATTTTTAAGGAAGATGCTACAGCAGAAATTCGTTTTTGGGGTGGTGATTTAATGCAAGAAGCTGGAGGAACGTTAGTAAAACACTATCGTGATTTAGCCTTTATGGGTTTTATTGAAGTAGTTGCAAATCTAAAAACGATTTTAAACAACATTAAAATTTGCAAAGCTGATATTTTAAGTTTCAATCCAGATGTAATTATTTTTATCGATTATCCTGGCTTTAATATGAGAATTGCCAAATGGGCAAAAAAATTAAACATAAAAACGCATTACTATATTTCACCTCAAATTTGGGCTTGGAAAGAAAACAGAATAAAATCCATTAAAAGAGATGTAGACAAAATGTATGTTATACTCCCTTTTGAAAAAGATTTTTATGAAAAAAAACACAACTTCCCCGTTGAATTTGTTGGTCATCCGTTAATTGATGCCATTCATAATAGAAAAGTCAGTGACCCAATAGTCTTTAAAAAGGAAAACAACTTGGACAAAAGGCCAATAATTGCACTTTTGCCAGGAAGCAGAAAACAGGAAATTTCGAAAATGCTTTCCGAAATGCTTTCTGTAGTGGATGATTTTAAAGACTACCAATTTGTTATTGCTGGAGCTCCAAGTCAAGACTTTGAGTTTTACAAACAATTTTTAACTAATGAAAGTGTTCACTTTGTGTCGAACAAAACCTATGATTTACTGAGTGTTTCTCACGCTGCGCTAGTTACTTCTGGAACAGCTACACTTGAAACTGCCCTGTTTAAAGTTCCCGAAGTTGTTTTATACAAAGGAAGTTGGGTGTCTTATCAAATAGCTAAAAGAATTATCACACTTAAATACATTTCGTTAGTGAATCTTATTATGGATAAAGAAGTGGTTACAGAATTAATTCAAGACAATTGTAATAAGAAACAAATCAAACTTGAGCTTACAAAAATACTTTCTGAAGATTACAGAAAAACTCTTTTAGAGAACTATGAATTGTTAGAACAAAAGCTTGGTGGTGAAGGTGCTAGTAGTAAAACAGCACATTTAATTTATTCAAACATAAAATAATTTAAGTTTTTTCTTACAATTTTGTATTTTCGGTTTATGAAAATACACGAATTCCCTATTGTAAAAATTACAGTATTTTTTATAATTGGTTTACTAACTGGTTATTATTTAAGGATTGATTTGACATACTCTGCAGCAATTCAACTTTTGTCAATTCTTTTCTTTTGCATCTCATTATTTTACTCAAACAAAAAATTCACCCAAAACAATGTATTTGGCTTTTCAACTTTGTTTTTATTTTTCTCTATTGGAATGACAACCAATATCCTACATGATAATAGAATTTACAAAAATCATTACTCCCACATATCCAATACAAAAAATAAACACACATTCTCAATTATCATAAGAGAAAAACTAAAAAGTACAATAAAAAACAATCGTTACTATGCTGAAATAACAAAAATTGATAGTAAAGAAAGTAGTGGGAAAATAATTTTAAATATTAGAAAGAAAGACAAAGAAATAAATTTTGTATCTGGAAATAAACTATTTGTGTTTGGTACTTTAACCTCAACTCAAAAACCACACAACCCAAATCAATTTGATTATTCTACTTATTTAGAACATAAAAATATTTACGCTCAAATTTATACTTCTTCAGAAAAAATAAAAACTAGCAAAGAAATTCACAAAGACATATACCATTACATCTTCAAGTTCAGAGAAAGAATTATAACAAAACTCAAATCAAATGGATTTAACCATGACGAACTTTCGGTTCTTTCGGCATTAATTTTAGGACAACAACAAGACATTTCTCCCGAGATTCAAAAGGATTATCAATTTGCTGGAGCCGTTCATATTTTATCAGTCTCAGGTATGCATGTAGGCTTTATAATGATTTTCATTTCAATCCTTCTTAGTCCATTACCAAATAATAAAAAATCAAACTTTCTAAAGATCATCATAACATTAATTTCTTTATGGCTATTTTCATTAATTGCAGGACTTTCTCCATCAGTGGTAAGATCGGCAGCTATGTTTAGCTTTGTTACTATTGGTACTATAATAAACAGGCAAAACAATATGTTTCACACCATCATTGTTTCATTATTAATCATCCTTTTAATAGAACCCGGCTTTATCTTTGACATAGGTTTTCAACTGAGCTATTTAGCTTTATTTTATATTATTTGGCTACAACCAATGCTAAAAAGATTATGGACACCTAAAAGTAAAATTACCATCTATTTTTGGGACATTTTAACGGTTTCAATTGCGGCGCAAATAGGCACATTACCACTAAGTATCTATTACTTTCATCAATTTCCTGGCTTATTTTTTATAACAAACTTGGTTTTAGTGCCAATGGTATTTATAATTATGATATTGGGAAGCTTACTAATGCTTTTATCTCTTTTAGATTTTATTCCAATATTTCTCTTAAAAACTGTTGAAATATCAATATTCATAATGAACATTTTTATAAAAGAAGTTGCATCGATAGAATCATTTATACTTAAAAACATACCATTAACATTTACGCTTCTACTTGCCTCTTATCTAGTAATTAGTGCAATTGTTCTACTTTGGAAAAAATTTAATTACACAAGGATACTTGCTGTATTGATTTGTTGCATCATCTTTCAAATTTCATTGATAAGTGCCAATTGGGAATCGAAAAATCAGGACAATTTAATCGTCTTTAATTCTAAGAATAAAAGTGTGTTTGGTTTTAAAAAAGGAAATCAGTTAGAAATCGCCTGCGACACCACAATAACAGAGAATAGTTTTGAAAGAAATACAATCCAATTATACGCAACAGCAAATTATAGTTCAATTACAAAAACAAACTCGATTAAAAATTGCTATTACTATAAAGAGAAAAAAATAATGATTATTGACAAAGAAATCGTTTGTAACTTTATTACAAAAGCAGACATTATCATTATTAGAAATTCCCCAAAAATTAATTTGGATCGATTACTCCAAAAAATAAACCCAGAAATTATAATAGCAGATGCTTCAAACTATAAAAGTTATGTAGTATCATGGAAAGAAAGCTGTAAAAATAAAAATATCCCTTTCCATAGTACTTATGAAAAGGGATATTATAAATTATAATATAAACTTAAGATTTCGCTTTTAAACTTTTAGTCATAGCTTTTTTCTCTTCTTTTGTATAAGGAATAAACTTAGCAATTATTTGATTTGCTCCATCTAACCAAGTTGAAGGCCCTCCTGCAACATATCCAGTACTTCCTAACTGTTCAAAGTTTATTTTTCCATCTTTATCTGTCGCTTTAACAAACCAAACAGTAGGAAATCCTCTAATTGCAAACATTTGTTGCAACTGAGCATTTTGCATTTTTAATTCTTCTGTTTGTTGAACTCTTCTTGGATAGTCCAACTCAACCAAAACCACTTTTTCTTTTGCCCATTTTTCGAATTCTGGTGTTTTGAATACTTCTTTCTGCAAACGAATACACCAACCACACCAATCGCTCCCAGTAAAGAACATGAAAATGGGTTTATTCTCTTTATTAGCAATTTCAACAGCTTCCTTTACATTTGTATGCCACTTTAATGTATCCTCGTTATTATTATTTCTAGCAAAGCTAAAAATCAAAAAAAGAGGTAATATGAACAATAAGTATTTTATTTTTTTCATAATCTTATTTTAAAAACCTTAATAATTCTTCTGGAGTTTTAAAACCGGTTGCCTTTTCTTCAACTTCACCATTTCTGTTAAGAATATAAATTGATGGATAACCTTCAACTTTTAAATATGAAGTCAGTTGATGTGCACTGTTTCTTCCTTTTCTATTAGGATCAAAGTTTGGGTTATTAAAACTTGCTCCTTTATAATTCACTACAGAATTTCCCTCAGCGTTAAATTTAACAGCATAATAATTTCTGTTAATTACTTCAGAAACCTCAGGATGTTGTAATGTATTTGTTTCAAACATTTTACACTGAGAATACCAGTCTGTATATACTTCCATGAAAATAGGCTTAGGATTCTTTTTTTGACGAGCTAAAGCCTCATCAAGAGACATCCATCGTATCTCTTGTGCCTGAACGCTTAATGCTCCTAAAAACAATAATAATCCTAATAGTAACTTTTTCATCATTCAATTTTTATTTTCAATATCTCAAAAACAATGCCGAAAATACAAAATTATTTAACGTCTTGCATTAATTTTCTAACCAATGGTGAAATTGCTATTAATGCAACACCAGCAATCAATGCATACAATCCTAATTGTTGGTAACCATCAGCATAAGTGTTTAATTTTTGAAGGTTCGAAGCATTTTCAGAAGCTTCTGCAATACCTGCTCCCAACAAACCAGCAAAATACTGTCCATATGCACTAGCTAAAAACCACATCCCCATAATTACCGCTTGTGTCTTCTGAGGAGATAATTTGGTCATGGCACTCATCCCGATTGGAGACAAACACAATTCACCAAAAGTAATGATAAACCATCCAAAAGTGAATAAATCTAGCGAAGTTTTCCCATCAGAACCAGCAAAGAATTTGGTATAATAAAAAATCCAAAAACCACCTGCAAGGAATAAAAATCCTAAACCAAATTTAACAACTGTATTGGGTTCTATTTTCTTTTTAGCCATCCATAACCACACCATACCAACTAAAGCTGCAAATGCAATAACAAATAATGAATTTGCTGAATTATTAACTCCGTTAGGGTCTAGTTTAATTCCTAAAACTGTATTATTTAAATTATTAGCTGCAAACAAACTTAGTGAACCTCCGCTCTGTTCAAAGAACGCCCAGAAAAATATTGAGAATATAATAAATACTAAAGCCGCTAACAATTTCATATTTTCTGATCTAGAGAAATTTTTCATCTCATAAAACAAATACAATATTGAAGCAGGCCCAATAATCATCATGAAATAATCTGTATACTCTGTATTGGCAACCATCAAAATAATTACAGGAATAATAGCTAATGAACCAATATATGTAGCAATTTCGAAAATTTTACGCTTTGAATTCTCCAAATGAGATAATGGCGAAAGACCTATTTCTCCTAAACTTTTTTGTGTTTGTGTAAAAGTCAACAAACTCACAATCATAACTATCGAAGCAAATCCGAAAGCATAGTTCCATCTCAGATTTTCAGGAACTAACGAAGACCAAAGGTTTCCGTTAGCAACCGCAATACATATGTAACCTCCTATTAAGGCACCTAAATTCACACCTGCATAAAACAATGAAAATCCTGCATCTCGTCTTACATCTCCATCCTTGTATAATTGTCCTACCATCGAAGATATATTTGGTTTAAAGAAACCAGTACCAACAATGGTAAATGATATCCCTAAAAAGAAAAAGTTTTTAGGATCGATTGCTAGAATAATACTTCCTACAATCATTAGTAGTCCACCCCAAAACAGAGAGCGACGAAGTCCTAAAATTTTATCAGCAAATAAACCACCAATAAAGGTAAATGCATAAACCCAAGCTTGTGTAGCACCATACTGTAAATTAGCAGTAGTTTCATTCATTGTTAACTGACTTACCATAAAAACAGTAAGCATTCCTCTCATTCCGTAGAAGCTAAAACGCTCCCACATTTCACTAAAAAATAAATACCAAAGCTGTTTTGGGTATTTCCCTTTAAAATTTTGAATTTCTTCTATTGTTGTAGACAT
>CBFHBH010000141.1:0-6100 GCA_965653735.1 uncultured Flavobacterium sp.
TCATTTATTTACAATAAATGCAATTTTGCAATATAATTATTGAAAATGGAAATTTTAGGCTATTTATCGTCAATACTCATTGGTGTTTCCCTAGGACTTATTGGAGGTGGTGGTTCTATTTTGACCATTCCTATTCTGGTATATTTATTCAAAATTAATCCAGAAAATGCAACAAGCTACTCATTATTTATTGTTGGTACCACTTCTTTATTAGGTACTTACAAACATTACAAGCTGGGCAATTTGAAGTTAAAACCAGCACTTTATTTTGGAATACCTTCGGTGATATCATTATTAATTACGCGAAAATTTATTTTACCTAGTTTGCCTTCAAAAATTCTAGAATTTGGTGAATTAACCATTACTAAAAATATCCTAATTATGATATTTTTTTCTGTTTTGATGATTTTTGCTTCTTTTTCAATGATTAGGAATCAATCTGAAGCCACTCATAAAGAAATCAATTTATCCAAATTAATTATTCTTGGTTTGATAATAGGTTTAGTGACAGGTTTTTTAGGCGCTGGAGGTGGATTTTTAATTATTCCTGCATTAGTACTTTTTGGCAATTTATCTATGAAACAGGCGGTAGGCACTTCATTATTCATTATCTTTATAAACTCAACCTTAGGCTTTTTAGGAGATGTTTTAAATGGAGTTATTATTAACTATACTTTCTTGATTTCAATTACGTTAATTGCTTGTGTAGGAATTTTAATTGGAACAAAACTTTCAAAAAAAATTGATGGAAAAAAACTTAAACCTCTTTTTGGCTGGTTTGTACTTATAATGGGGATTTACATCGTTTGTAAAGAATTTTTAAACATGTGATAATTATCACTAATTATAACTTAGATATACTTTAATTTTGTTCAAAGTAAAAACAATAAAATAAAAACTATGAAAATAGAACAAATATACACTGGTTGCTTAGCTCAGGGAGCATATTATATAACTTCTAACGGAGAAGCCGCTATAATTGATCCACTTCGTGAAGTGCAACCATATCTTAATAGATTATCGTTAGACGGAGTTACTTTAAAGTACATTTTTGAAACACATTTTCATGCCGATTTTGTTTCGGGACATTTAGATCTTAGCAAAACAACTGGAGCGCCTATCGTTTATGGAGTAACTGCTCAACCTGAATTTGATGCAATTATTGCGACAGATAATCAAGTGTTTGAAATTGGTAACATCAAAATAAAAGCATTACATACTCCAGGTCATACGATGGAAAGTACTACATACTTATTAATTGATGAAAATGGCAAAGAGCACGCAATTTTTTCTGGTGACACTTTGTTTATTGGTGACGTTGGAAGACCAGATTTGGCACAAAAAGCAGCCGATATGACTCAAGAGCAATTAGCCGCTACCTTATTTCACTCTCTACGCAATAAAATAATGACTTTAGCCGATGATGTTATTGTTTATCCTGCTCATGGTGCAGGAAGTGCTTGTGGCAAAAACATGAGCAAAGAAACAGTTTCGACAATTGGTGAGCAAAAAGAAAAAAACTACGCACTGAGAGCAAATATGACTGAAAGCGAATTTATAACTGAAGTTCTTGATGGACTAACCCCTCCTCCAGCCTACTTTGGCATGAACGTTGCCATGAATAAAAAAGGATACAACAGTTTTACTGAAGTTTTAAATAACGGAATGAATGCTTTATCTCCAAATGAATTTGAAGATATGGCCGAGAATTCGGAAGCTTTAATTTTAGACACTCGCAATCCTGCAGAATTTTATAAAAAACATATTCCACAATCTATAAATATTGGAATTTCTGGTGATTTTGCACCATGGGTTGGGACGCTTATTGCTGATGTAAACCAACCCATATTAATTGTTACCGATTTAGGTAAAGAGGAAGAAACAATTACACGTTTAAGCCGTGTTGGTTTTGATAATGTTTTAGGTCATCTTGAAGGAGGTTTTGAATCGTGGGAAAAAGCAGGCAAAGAGATTGACAGTGTTAAACGAATTTCAGCCGAACAATTTGCCCAAGAAGTGAAAATTGGCGAAGACAAAGTAATAGACATTCGCAAGGAAGGTGAATACAGTGCCGAACATCTCGATGAAGCTTACAGTAAACCTTTAGCTTATATAAACAATTGGATTAACGAAATTGATTCTAAAGAACATTTTTACATACACTGTGCTGGTGGATACCGAAGTATGATTGCTGCTTCTATTTTACAAGCCCGTGGATATAGAAATTTTACAGAGATAGAAGGAGGTTTTAATGCTATTGCGAAAACAGAATTGCCTAGAACCGATTTTGTTTGTCAAAGTAAAGTTCTATAAATGAAACAATTATTATTTAAAAATTGGCATTTAATGCGTTTCATAAGGTTAATCTTTGGAATTTTTCTAATCTTTCAAGGTATCGAAACGCATCAATGGTTCTTTTTTGGTTTTGCTGGATTCTTTTTATTTCAATCATTATTCAACTTTGGATGTAATCCAAATGGATGCAACATCTCTCAAAATTATAATAAAACTAATGAATGATTCATTTAAAAATATAATCAATAAAGAAGTCCCCGTTCTTGTTGATTTTTTTGCTACATGGTGTGGACCTTGTAAAATGTTAAGCCCAATTCTCAAAGAGGTAAAAGACAGTTTAGGAGAAAGGGTTTCAATTGTCAAAATTGATGTTGACAAAAATCAAGAACTAGCATCAAAATATCAAGTAAAAGGAGTTCCTACTATGATGCTCTTTCAAAATGGACATCAACTATGGAGACAATCTGGGGTACTTTCTAAAGACGAAATAATAAATATAATTCTAGAAAAAAGTAACTAAAAGTGTTTGAAATCAAACACTTTTTTTTTGTTATGTGACTAAAGTAACAAACATTATTTTCCATTTAACTCATTTTTGTGCTTTAAAATTACAATTATGAGTATAATAGAAATTATTAAACAACCGTGGCCTTGGTATGTGGCCGGTCCTTTGATTGGACTCATAGTACCAATCCTCTTAATTATAGGGAACAAAAATTTTGGAATTAGCTCTTCCATGAGGCATACTTGTGCCATTTGTTTTCCTTCCAACATTCCCCTCTTTAAATATGATTGGAAAAGAGAAATTTGGAATTTATTTTTTGTTGGAGGTATTATTATAGGAGGTATTATCTCAGCCATATTTCTTAACAATCCAAAAACATTTGAGGTAAATCCGAAATTAGTTGCCGAGTTAGCTTCATATGGAATCTCAGACTTTAATCATCTTGTTCCTCAGGATCTATTTAATTGGCACGAACTATTCAGCCTAAGAGGTTTCATAATCATGATTGTTGGAGGATTCTTTATTGGTTTTGGTTCACGTTATGCTGGTGGTTGTACAAGCGGACACGCCATAATGGGAATATCAAACCTGCAACTGCCTTCGTTAATCGCAACTTCTTGTTTTATGATAGGTGGTATTATTATGGCAAACTTTATTTTACCTTTTATTTTAAA
Source organism: uncultured Flavobacterium sp. (assembly GCA_965653735.1). GTDB lineage: Bacteria > Bacteroidota > Bacteroidia > Flavobacteriales > Flavobacteriaceae > Flavobacterium. The sequence continues at coordinate 3,475 of CBFHBH010000141.1, forward strand.
ATTATAATCATGGAAAACAATAAATCGCAAACAGAAAATTCATTAGACAGCATATGCATCAATGAAAGCACAATTAACCATAAATGGTATTATAATTTAAAATATACACTTGTAGGTATTTTTTTTGGCATAACTTTCATCAAGGCCGAAGTGATAAGCTGGTTTCGTATTCAGGAAATGTTTCGCTTTCAATCATTTCAGATGTATGGAATCATAGGAAGTGCTATAATAGTTGCGATGTTATCTGTTTTAATAATTAAAAAAAGAAATATTAAAACAATTTATGGTGAAAAAATAGTTTTACCGTCAAAAGAATTTAACAAAGGACAAATATTTGGAGGATTACTTTTTGGATTTGGTTGGGCACTTACAGGCGCATGCCCAGGCCCTTTATTTACACAAATTGGATCAGGTTTTACAATAATCTTTGTAGTACTTTTAAGTGCAATTACAGGCACTTGGATCTATGGACTATTGCGTAGTAAATTACCTCATTAAACTAGGATTTATTCTCATTAAACTTTTTCATAATAGCCTTAAGTTGAGCCTTACGCTCAACTTTTTGTTTTTTAACCTTTGCTTCGGCTTTATGTAGTTTATCATTGTGCTTTTTTATATTTTCCTGATTTTTTCTACTCATAAAAGTTTTCTTTTTATTTCCTCAAGCGGCATTTCGGTATAAATTAAATCATTAATTATCTTTTCTCGTAATACGTTAATATCTTCATCATAATATTTAGCCCAATTACTCAATTCTAGAATGTTTCTGGCATTTTTCAATCTTTTCTGCGTTTCTTTTGATGTTCTTAAAACTGCTTTACCATCATATTCAGGATTTTTTTTATGCTGATATAAAATTTCATCAGATCCTTTATTCCAATCCAAATAATACAACAATTCATAATCATTGTCCGGATAGAAGCTGTCCCAAGTAGCAAATCCAATTTTTATTTTCGAATTAGAAATTCCTTTATCAATCAATCGCCATTTACTGTTTGCTAATCTTCCCCAATGATTTGAAAGTCTATACATTCCTTTTTCGCTATAAAAATATTGACTTCCAGATTCGCTTTGATAATCAGATTTTAACTCTTCGACACAACTCAACTCAACTTCAATGAAAACACAAAACGTTTTTTTAAATGAATTTGGACTAGGCTTAAAACTGTTTTTCATTGTAAGATTTAGATATTAACAACAAAATAACACATTTTGAAAATAAAGAGTCCTAAAATTTTAGATAAATACTCTATTTTTGCTTTAAAATTTTTAAAAACTAAAAATGAAAAAATTAGCTTTATTAGCTCTTACAGGAATTCTATTTTCTTGTAATAGTAATGGTTACAAAATTTCTGGAGAAATTAAAAATGTTAAAGATGGTACTTTAGTCTTTTTAGAAAAGAAAGATGAAAAACTTGGTCAAATAACTGTTGATTCAGCTAAAAGTAAAGATAGTAAGTTTTATTTTGAAGGCAATGTTAAGGATGTTGAAATGCATACCATTCGTTTTCAAAATCTTAGAGGTGCATTAGGAGTAATTTTAGAACCAGGAGATCTTGATATAAAAGTTAATAAAGATAGTATTTTTAAAGCAAGTGTGAAAGGTACATACAATAACGATGAAATGACCGCTTTTAACACTGAAGGCTTTAAAATGAGCAAAAAAGTTGAAGAGTTTGAGCAAAAAAACATGCCTGTAATGCAAGTCGCAATGCAAAAAAATGATACTGCAACCGTAAACAGATTAAGAAAAGAATACGCTGTTTTTCAAGAAAAGTTTGATGTAAGAAATGAAAAATACGTCAAAACACATCCAAAATCATTTGTATCTGTATTACTAGTTGAATCATTCTTAAAAGAGTTTGAACCTAAATATGATAAAATTAAATCCCTTTATGATGGGTTAGATAGTGAACTAAAAAAATCAAAACCAGGTAGAGTAATTAAAACAAAACTTGATGGACTTGAGTTAGTTAATATTGGACAAAAAGCTCCAGGATTTGTTGCTCAAAATCCAGAAGGAAAAATGGTATCTCTTAAAGAATCATTAGGAAAAGTTACAATTATCGATTTTTGGGCATCATGGTGTGCTCCATGTAGAAAAGAAAGTCCAAACTTTGTTGCATTATACAATGAATTTCATCCCAAAGGATTAAATTTTATTGGAGTTGCTTTAGAGCAAAAAGGTCAAAGAGATAAATGGATTGAAGCTATTAAAAAAGACAACTTGAATTGGATTCATGTATCTAACTTACAATATTGGGATGATCCTATTGCTAAAAAGTATAGTATAGACGGTTTGCCTTCAACTTTTATTCTAGATAAAAATGGAATAATTGTTGCAAAAAACCTAAGAGGAGCTGAATTAAAAGCTAAAGTTGAAGAATTATTAGCTAAACAATAAGCTTAAAACATATTTTAAAAAGCCTCAGTGAATATTGAGGCTTTTTTATTTTGTTTATACACAAAGACTTACAAAAAAGTACAAAATAAAGTGCTTTTTTTGTTTGCAAACACAAAAAACAATTCTATATTTGCAACCGCTTTGAGAGCGAAACTATCGCAAAATAGTTGGGGAGATACTCAAGCGGCCAACGAGGACGAACTGTAAATCCGTTGGGAAACC
>CBFHBH010000142.1:0-6007 GCA_965653735.1 uncultured Flavobacterium sp.
TTCGACAAAGATTTAAGCGCAAAAATTCTATTTCTGTCTGGACCATTAGGCGAAATATTTTGAAACGCCATTGTATTAGATTGAGTGGTTGTTATCACCCCTTTTTCTTGTGTTCCAATATAAACCTTATTACTTAAAACAGTTGCACAGGTAAAACGGGTTGTTGTATCTATAGAATTATCAACTCTAAAAATCTCATTAAGTTGACTATTAAAAACATAAACATAGTTTTGTGTTGTAACTATATAATTATTTTCTACAAATCTTGCATCGACAGTTATTTGACTAAACCCTGTTAAATACACCGGTGAATTCCCAACCAATCTAAATAGCTGCCCACTAACATTTACTAAAGCAACATCAGTAGTAGTTGCTGTCACACTTGTCCAATTTCCTGAAGCTGTCATTGTCCATTGATTGTAATCAACAAGATTAGGGTTATTTACCGAAGCACTTAGAAGCCCGTAGCCATTTGCTACTGCATATATAGTATTATTAAAAACTGTCGTTTGAAGAATTTGAATATTTGAACCATTTGAACCAATAAAATAAGTATCTCCAAACTCTGAAGTAGCTAAATCAAAAACACAAATACCAAAATCTGTCGAAATATAAAGCTTACCATTGTATTCATTAATATGATTAATTTTCTTCATATTAGGAGGTACAGAAGGCTTGTTCACAATATCAACCACATTGAGCATCGACCCATCCTTTTCATTAACTACAATTATAAGTCCATCAACATGCCCAATAATAGTTTTCTTAAAAGCTTCACTATGATATATTTGAGTAATTGTTTGTCCTGAAAGTCCTTCTACTGTTGAAGTAGTTGAAATTTCATTTGTAGCTACGTTTCTTTTAAAATATGCATTCTCTGCAGCTCCATAAAAAATAGTTGCGCTTTGAGATATATCTTTAATTGAATTATAGGAAAAATAACCTTTCCAAACATTATTTTGTTGGGAAATCAACAAATTAGTAAAGAAAAAAGAAAAAACTATTAAGAGAAAATTTTTCATTCAAAAATAATTGATTGCGTTACAAATATAGATAAAAACGGCAGGTTTTAAATTTTAATATAATAAGCATAAAAAAAGCCTTGCTTGATGCAAGGCTTTTTTGAAAATATTGTAATCATTTTTGAATTAAACAACTCCTTGAGCTAACATAGCATCGGCAACTTTTACGAAACCTGCTACATTTGCACCTTTAACATAGTCTACAAATCCATTTTCATCTTTACCATAAGTAACACAAGCCTCATGTATATCACTCATGATTCTTTGTAATCTTTGATCAACTTCTTCTCTTGTCCAACTTAAACGTAATGAGTTTTGAGACATTTCAAGACCTGAAGTTGCAACACCACCAGCATTTGAAGCTTTACCAGGTGCAAATAAAATTTTATTTTTTAAGAAAACTTCAACTGCTTCTGGAGTTGATGGCATATTAGCTCCTTCAGCCACACAAATACATCCATTGTTTACTAAAACTTGGGCTTCTTCACCATTTAACTCGTTTTGAGTAGCACATGGTAATGCGATATCACATTTTACTTCCCAAGGACGTTTTCCTTCAACAAATTTAGCATTTGGATATTTTTTCAAGTAATCAGAAATACGACCGTAGTTAACGTTTTTGATTTCCATGATGTATGCTAATTTAGCCTCATCAATACCATCAGCGTCATAGATATATCCAGATGAATCTGAAGCTGTAACTACTTTTGCTCCTAATTGAGTTGCTTTTTCGATAGCATATTGTGCTACGTTACCAGAACCTGAAACCACAACAGTTTTACCTGTAAAGCTTTGTCCTTTAGTCGCCAACATATTTTGTGCGAAATACACATCTCCGTAACCAGTTGCTTCAGGACGTATTAATGAACCACCAAAAGTGATTCCTTTACCTGTTAATACACCTGTAAATTCGTTACGTAATTTTTTGTATTGACCATACATATATCCTACTTCACGACCTCCTACACCAATATCACCAGCAGGAACGTCAGTATCAGCACCAATGTGGCGAGCTAATTCTGTCATGAAAGCTTGACAAAAACGCATGATTTCTGTATCTGATTTACCTTTAGGATCGAAATTTGAACCTCCTTTACCACCACCCATTGGTAATGTAGTTAATGAATTTTTAAATACTTGCTCAAAAGCTAAGAATTTTAAAATACTTAGATTTACAGAAGGGTGAAAACGTAAACCTCCTTTGTAAGGACCAATTGCAGAATTCATTTGAATTCTATACCCTTTGTTTACTTGTGTTTGACCTTTATCATCAATCCAAGCTACTCGGAACATCATTACTCTTTCTGGTTCTACCATGCGCTCAAGTAACATTTTACCTTGATATTTTGGAGTTTTTTCAATGAAAGGAATTACTGTTTCTGCAACCTCTCTTACTGCTTGTAAGAATTCTGGCTCATTAGGATTGTTTTTTGCTACAGCCTCTACAAAAGCATCAATACTATGTGACATATTTTTTAATTTTAATTTCGTTAAAGAAAACGATTTCGTTTGGAGGAGCAAATATACATTTTATAAAAATACTGTCATACTTTTTTACTAACAAGTGCACAATCAAAATAAAAGAAACATTAAATTTTTGTTTTTTTTAAGATTTTGTTTTGAGGTCATTGATGTTTTTATATATTTGTCGTTGATGAATTAAACATTCACTTATGACTAAATTTCTTAGCTTAACCGCCTTATTATTAATTGGATCTATTCAAACCATACAAGCCCAGTTTGGTTTTTCACACGAACTTGGTCTTATTGCAGGTCCAGTAGCTTTTCAATCACTACCTGAATTTTTCATATAGAGCAGACTGTAACTGTTATACTCCAGAGACTTATTTCAACGATCATTTTAAATTAAGAAGTGAGTTGTCTTACAACAAAACCAAATTAGAGCATTTTGGTGAATGGGTTACTCCTGAGAAACTAGTTAAATCTGAAGATGCAAAAAAATTAAAAGCCATGACAGGAAGCACTGCCGTTACCAACATTGGTATGCAGTTAGAGTTCTTTCCTTTAAGTATTAGAGATTTTACTGCTACAACAGGAAGCTACGCTCCTTTTATTAGCTTAGGTGCTCAATACAGTTTCTTTAGCCCGACAGTAGAAACTTCTTATGGTGATGGCAAACTTTTAAACGAAGATAATATTTTTGCAAAATACTGGGTACCTTCAGAAGGAAAAAAACATGGTTTTTCTAACGACAAAGGAACGACTTGGTCAGTAGTTGGTAGTGTTGGAACAAGATATAAATTAACTCCACTTTCAGATTTAATGTTAGACCTTCGTTGGCAATATTATTTTTCAAACTGGGTTGATGGTTTAAATCCAAACCCTACTATGTTTCCTGAAAACAAATCTAAAGATTGGAACGTTTGGTTAAATTTCGGATACATCTATTACTTAAATTAATCCAAACCAGAATATATTAAATAAAAACCCCGTTTAAAACGGGGTTTTTATTTTTTAAGCTAGCGCTTGTTTTAAATCTTCAATTAAATCATCTGCATCTTCTACTCCCACACTCAAACGAACTAAATCATCTGTAATACCTATTTCTTTACGTTTATCTTCAGGAATTGAAGCATGAGTCATTAAAGCAGGATGGTTAGCAAGTGATTCTACTCCTCCAAGTGATTCTGCTAAGGTGAATACTTTTAGTTTTTCAAGAAAACTAATTGCATCTTGTTTTGCCCCTGATTTGAAAGTAAAAGTCACCATCCCTCCAAAACCCCCAATCATTTGCTTTTTAGCAATCTCATGAAACGGATGATTTTCTAATCCTGGATAATATACTTTTTCAACTTTTGGGTGATTTTGAAGAAATTCAGCAACTTTTACACCATTTTCACAATGACGTTGCACACGTAAATGAAGCGTCTTGATTCCACGCAATACCAAAAAGCTATCCATAGGACCTAATGTCCCTCCTGTAGCAAATTGCTTAAAGTGTAATTCATCCCCCAATACTTTGTCTTTAATAACCAAAGCACCTGCAATAACATCACTATGACCTCCTAAATATTTTGTTGCCGAATGCATTACAATATCAGCACCCAAATCCAATGGTTTTTGTAGGTATGGAGTAGCAAACGTATTGTCAACTGCAAAAAGAATATTATGTTTTTTAGTAATCTGTGCAATCGCAGCAATATCGGCCAATTTCATCAATGGGTTTGTAGGTGTTTCAACCCAAACCAATTTTGTGTTTTCATTAATCAGTTTTTGAAAACCTTCCAAATCATTCATATCCACAAAGTGAAATTTGATTCCGCTATCTTTGTACAAACGAGTAAATAAACGGTATGTCCCTCCATACAAATCGTCCATAGCAATGATTTCATCGCCAGCCTTAAACAAACGAAGTAAACAATCAGTAGCAGCTAATCCTGATGCAAAAGCCAAACCTCTTGCTCCATTTTCGATTGAAGCCAAAGCATCTTCTAAAGCTTGACGAGTTGGGTTGGCCGCACGGCTATATTCATATTCTCCTACTGGTTGCCCAGGAGAAACTTGAGCAAAAGTAGATGTTTGAAATACTGGAGGCATAACTGCTCCAGTTACTTTTTCATGGTGTTGACCACCATGTATCGCTTTTGTATTAAATTTCATAATTTATTATTTTTCACAAAGGTATTAACTTCGTAGTATTTTTTTTAACTTGCCTTGCCTTTTAAAATAAATTTATGACTATTTCTTCAAGTTAAAGCATCATCAAAAAATGAAAAAAATACTTTTAGTTGAAGACGAAGCTCATGTTGTTTCTTTTATAAAAAAAGGATTGACTGAAGAAGGATTTGAAGTTAGTGTTGCTTTTGATGGTAAAACAGGTTTACAATTAGCCCTTGAAAACAATTTTGACCTGATTATTTTAGACATCATGTTACCAGAAATGAACGGATTGGAGGTCTGCAAATCAATACGCACAAAAAATCAAATTGTACCGATTCTTTTTTTAACTGCCCTTGGCACATCCGAAAACATAGTTTTAGGATTAGAAAACGGAGCAGACGACTACTTAGTAAAACCATTCAAGTTCATTGAACTTGTAGCGCGTATCAAAACTTTACTGAGACGTTCTTCAGGACAGATAGTATCCCAAAACGACGAAAGTTTTTCTGAACATTTATACACGTTCAACGATTTAAAAATAAACGACTATACTAAAACAGTTACGCTTGGAGACGAAGAGATCTCCCTAACCTCAACCGAATACAAGCTATTACTCTATTTGCTAAAAAACAAAAACAAAGTTCTTTCAAGAATGGACATATTGGAAGCAGTTTGGGGAGTTGATTATGATTTAGGCACCAATGTAGTAGATGTATACATCAATTATCTTAGAAAAAAAGTAGACATAAAACCTGATGACAAGATAATCCATACTGTTATAGGCATGGGTTATGTCTTACGTGAAAATTAATACCGAGCAATGAAAGGCAACTGATTTATGAAAAAAAACTCAAGAATCATTTTACTGTTTTTAATCCCTTTCTTAATAGTTATTTTTCTATTCAGTATTTTTATTTATGCCACTGTTTCTAATTATTCAGAAGATTATTTATTCCGATTACTGGAGGCAAGAGCAAACAAAGTAGCCAAAGAAAGATTTGCAGGTGAAACTAATTTTTCAAAAGAAGAACCTTCAGACAAACTACCTCACGAAAAAGATTTTTTTATTCCCATTAATGACAAGCTAAATATAATTAGTGAATCAAAAAAAGTAGGCGTTGATGAATTGTTTTTCAAAGATGTGATAAAAAAAGGTCAGGCACGATTTGTGACTAACGAATATCTTTACAAGGGTATAAAATACAAATCTAAAAAAAGTGACTTCATCGTTATAACGGTTGCAGAGAACTATTTTGAGATTAATCAGGCTGAAAACTTAATCAAAACAATGCTCTTTGCTATCACAGCAGCATTTCTACTTTTACTATACATTGTCATATATTATTCAAAAAATATTTTTAATT
>CBFHBH010000143.1:0-6002 GCA_965653735.1 uncultured Flavobacterium sp.
CTATTTTCATAAGGATTCTGTAAAATTAAAAAATAAATTACCAGTAATTATTTGGACACATGGAGGTGGTTTGATTTCAGGTGATAAAAATCAATTAAGTAATTATTGCAAAATACTCGCTTCTTATGGTTACTTAGTTATATCAATAGATTATTCTATTGCTCCAGAAAAAAAATATCCAACACCAATGAGACAACTAAATAAAGCATTGGCTTATGTTTCAGCAAATTCAGAAAAATTATATGCTGATAAATCCTTTTTTGTTCTAGCAGGAGACTCTGGTGGTTCAATGATATCTGCTTCCACTGCCAATATAATAACCAATCCAAATTATGCTCAAATTACCAATGTTCAACCAGGTATAAAGCCAAACCAATTGAGAGGATTACTATTGTATTGTGGAATTTACGAAATAGACAACTTAAATGACAAAGGTGCTTTTGGTTCATTTCTAAAAACAGTAAAATGGGCTTATTTTGGAAAAAAAGATATATCAAATGATAATTATGCTAAAAGTGCTTCTGTTACAAACTACCTTACAAGCTCATTTCCTACAACTTTTATTTCAGCAGGCAATAATGATCCTTTACTATCTCAATCTATACTTCTTTCTAAAAAACTATCATCTATAAACATATCTGTAGACACACTTTTTTATCCAAAAAATCACAATCCTGCATTAGGCCACGAATACCAGTTTACACTTGATAGAATGGGCAAAATCGCACTTAAAAGATCTATTGATTTTCTGAAAAAGATTGAAAAAAAGCCACCACCAAAAGTGGTTTCGCCCAATAGCTTTCTAAATCTCCTGAAATCGTAACTGATCCAAAAATCTTTTTGTCCTTGCAAGAATTAGTATTAAATTTATACAACAATCATTAGTTATTATAATAAATATTGAACTATTAAATTTAAAAAGAAAACAATGCAAAAAATACAATTCAAAAAAGAAATAAACGCATCGGCTCAAAAGGTGTATGAAACGATGCTAGGCTTAAAAGATAAATCCACTTACGAATATTGGACAGCAACTTTTAATCCTACTTCTTCTTATGAAGGTAGTTGGGACAAAGGAAGTAAAATTCATTTTGTAGGTGTAGATGAAAACGGAAAAAAAGGTGGGATGGCTTCTGAAATTGTAGAACACCAACCGGCCAATTTTGTTTCCATTCGTCATTATGGGTTTCTAGACGGTGATATTGAAATTACAACAGGTGAACAAGTGGAAAAATGGGCTGGCGGTCACGAAAATTACAGCTTTCAAGAAAATAACGGTATTACAACTTTAACTGTAGACATGGATACTATTGATGAATATTTGGAATATTTTAATGACATTTATCCAAAAGCGTTAGATAAATTAAAAGAGATTTCTGAAAAATAAATAATTGTATGACCAATTTGAACTCTCCAACTTTTTCAATTTTAACAACTGAAAGATTAACTCTCAGACAATTGTCTATAGATGATCAGCAGGATATTTTTGATTTGCGTTCTGATCCAGATGTAAACAAATACCTTGACAGAAAACCCTGTAATACAAAAGAAGACGCAATAAATTTTATCGATAAGGTTAACGAAAATATTGAAAAAAACGTTTCACTATATTGGGCAATAACCCTAACAGATACAAAAGCTTTTGTTGGTACAATTTGCTTATTTGACTTTTCAGGCGAAAAAAACAGTTGTGAAATAGGGTACGAACTTATGACAAAGTTTCAAGGACAAGGGATAATGAACGAAGCGTTACAAGTTGTAATTGATTATGTTTTCCAATCATTAGGTTTCAAAAAAATACTTGCATTTACTCATTTCGAAAACTTAAACTCAACAAAACTTCTCACAAAATTCAATTTTGTAAAATCCCCAGAAGCAGACAATGGAAACCCTAACTTAACTAAGTTTTATCTAACACAATAAAATTTCTGGAGGATATCAACAAATCAAGCAGAAAAATACAATTCGGAAAACTGCTACATTGAAAACAAAGCATTTACACATCTGTACTATTTTCAACTTTTCTTTTCTGACTTTTCGGTATATTTGCAAGCAACTAAAACAGAATTTCTGCCATTTCATTAAGCAGAAAAAATTATACAAAACCCTGAAAAAATAACCTTGAAATTACTAAAACCATTATTTCCAGAGAAATTTGATTACTATTCTGAAAAACCTGCGAACAGATTAAAAGCCGATATTCAAAAACTTTTTAGCAAAACAAAAGCTGAATATTCTGGTGTTAACTTGAAAGGAAAGTTTACATCTGAATTTGAATTTACAATGACACCAAAGTTGCAATTTATCACTATCAAGTTTTTTGAAAAGGAATTATCTTTTTAGAAGGTGAAATATATTCTGACGAATTTAAAAGAACTCGAGTGACTTTTTGGGTTAGAGCAAATTCTATTTTTTTTATTTTCTTTTTTATCTTTCTAATAGTTGGAATAACCATTCTTAACAATACTTCCAATGATGATGGAATAAGATTAGGGCTTCTTTTAACATTTGTTATACCTCTATTAAAGCTATTTGTTGCTCACATTGCCAAACAGCTAATAAAGGACCGTTTTATAAACACATTTGATTTAAAACCAATTGAAGATTCAGTTGAAGAAAAATAAAGACTGTTCGCAACAACACTTTTGTTACTTTATTCCTTTAACTAATTATTTTTCTTCTTTCAAAATTAAAAATTTATAGAATGTAAAATGAGAAATTCCGTAAGCTAAAATTACAATTTGATATATGGCTTCACTTTTGACATAAAATTTGTTAATGAAAAAAGCGCCAATTTGCACAACAAACAAAATGGCGCTAATAAGTAGCCAATATCCTTTTTTATCCGAATTATTCACATAATTTATAATCGCTACGCCACCAATAAGTGATGTAAAAAAAGTATTCAAGATCCAAATATAATAGGTATTTCCCAAGCTTGAATCAACAATATCAACAACATATAAGTACAACACAAAAAAGGGAATTATCGCAATAAATACAGCAATTTTTGTTTGTTGTGTAATTAAATCAAAAACTAAAAAACACAGACATATCTTAAAAGATAGTGAGCAAATACTTGCTAAAAGAAAAAAATCGGTGGAGCTTAAAGTAAAAAATACTGATGCACACTGATAAAGCAGCAGCGCCATAAAATAAACTAATTGCTTCTTTTGAGAACTAACGAAGTATAAAACAATGAGGATAGGGATTCTTAAAAACCAAAATATTTTTTCTGGTATCTCAAAACCAAACATAGATGAAAAGCTGTAAAACAATAGGTTTACAAAGTATAAAATTATCAATACTTTTGAAAGATTGTGTAATTTCAAATCCATTTAAAGCAGTTAATACCTTAAATTTACTACAATAAATTAACATTTACAATAATTAATTATGTCGGTCACAATTAGAAAAGCTTCAATTACAGATATGATTTCAGTTTTAGACATTGTAAACTATGAAATCGCAAACACAACTGCTATTTGGGATTATGATCTTAGAACCTTAGAAGAACAAGAAGCAATTTATATTGAAAAACTTAAAAAAGAGTTTCCTTTTTTAGTTGCCGAAATAGATGGTAAAATTGTTGGCTTCGGGACTTATGGTACTTTTAGATTTAAAATTGGCTATCGATTTACTGTAGAACACTCTGTTTACATTCACAAAGATTTTCACGGTAATGGGATTGGCACTCTGCTACTCAAAGAATTAATTGAAATTGCCAGAAATCAAAACCTTCACACGATGATTGGGGTTATAGATTCTGAAAATCTTGGCAGTATTGCTTTTCATAAAAAACTTGGTTTTCAAGAAGTGGGACACATAAAAGAAACTGGTTTTAAATTTGATAGATGGTTAGATTCTGTTTTTGTGCAAATTATGTTATAGTTCTTTCCGCTAGAACTGACTAAAATTAATTCTTACCTTTGCAAAAAATTAATTAATCGATGCAAAATTTATATATAGGATATCATTTTGAAGTAGAACCAAAAGATTTAGGATCAGAAATTTTAATTGCCGAATTAGGAGAACTTCCTTTTGACAGTTTTATTGAAACAGAAAATGGTTTCTCTGCTTATATTACGAAGGAAAATTGGACAGAAACTATTTTAGACGATATTTATATTTTAAACAATCCTGAGTTTAAGATAAGTTATACCATCGAAGAAATTGAGCAAAAAAACTGGAATTCCGAGTGGGAAAAAAACTTTGACCCAATTGATGTTGATGGCTTATGTCATGTTCGCGCACCATTTCACCCAAAAACAGAGGCCAAATACGATATTGTAATTGAACCAAAAATGAGTTTTGGCACAGGTCATCATGAAACTACACATATGATGATTCAGCACTTATTGGAAATGGATGTTGAAGGAATGAAAACTCTTGATATGGGATGCGGTACAGCAATTTTAGCAATTTTAGCAGAAATGAAAGGTGCCCAACCAATTGATGCTATTGATATTGACAACTGGTGTTATTTAAATTCGATAGAAAATGCTGAAAGAAATGATTGTAAGCACATTTCTGTTTATGAAGGAGATGCATCACTTTTAGCTGGTAAAAAATATGATTTAATTATTGCTAATATTAACAGAAACATATTATTAAACGATATGCAAACCTATGTGGATTGCTTAAACCCTAATGGTGTTATTTTATTTAGTGGTTTTTATGAACAAGACATACCTTATATAGATGCTTCTTGTACAGAAAAAGGGTTAACTTTTGTTAAAAAAATAAACCGAAACAACTGGGTATCATTAAAATATGTAAATTCGTAGTTAAGTAAATATATCTATATTAAATGGCTACGATTGAAAAAACACAAGAACAAGTAGATGTACTGGAGTTGGTTGCTACCAACCATGAAATTATTTTATACAACGACGACGTAAATACTTTTGATCACGTAATAGATACTTTGATACGAGTTTGTAATCATGATGATCTTCAAGCTGAACAATGTGCTTTATTGGTTCATTATACGGGAAAATGCGGTGTTAAAACGGGTTCTTTTGACGATTTAAAACCGCAATGCAGCGCATTATTAGATGCTGGTTTAAGTGCTGAAATTATTTAACAAATTATTTGTTAAACGTTAAATTCTCCATATCTTTCACTTTTAAATTTCTAAAGTAAATATGGAAGTCTACGGAAAAATACTCATTATCGCGATGCCATGTTTTTTGGCTCTAATTATTATTGAAAAACTTTATGGCTATTTCAAAGGGGTTGATCATGCACCTTTAATGGACAGCGTTTCAAGTATTAGTTCAGGAGTTACCAATGCCACAAAAGATGTTTTAGGACTAAGCATTACCATTTTAACTTATGAGTGGATGGTTTCAAAATTGGCTTTATTCACTATTGAAGAATCAGCTTTAGCCTACATTATTGCATTTATAGCTATAGATTTTCAAGGCTACTGGACACATCGTTGGGCGCATCAAATAAACATTTTTTGGAACAAACACGCTATTCATCATAGTAGTGAAGAGTTCAACTTATCGTGTGCATTGCGTCAATCGGTTTCGCAATTTTTTAACTTATTTACTTTTCTTTTGTTGCCTGCAGCCTTGTTAGGGGTTCCTGCTAAAGTAATTGCCATTACACTTCCTATTCAGTTTTTTATACAATTTTGGTATCATACTAGATACATCAACAAAATGGGTTTTTTGGAAAAAATTATTGTAACTCCTTCACACCACAGAGTTCACCATGCGATAAATCCTGAATACATGGATAAAAATCATTCGCAGGTTTTTATTATTTGGGATAAAATGTTTGGTACTTTTCAAGAAGAATTACCCGAAGTCCCGGCTGTTTTTGGAATTACTCGTCCTGCAGAAACTTGGAATCCTTTTAAAATTAACTTTCAGCATTTATGGGTTTTAATTAGAGATGCTTGGCACGCCGAAAAATTTTCGGATAAATTAAAAATTTGGTTTATGCCAACAGGCTGGAGACCTGCCGACGTGACTGAAAAATATCCCGTT
>CBFHBH010000144.1:0-5983 GCA_965653735.1 uncultured Flavobacterium sp.
TGTTTTTTATGGTATGAGCGGAGGTGATCCAGTACATATTGACCCAAGAATGCTAATGGATACCAGCAAAACATTAACAGGAGGTGATTTATGGAGCTATTTAAAATCAAAAGAAGAAAGAAATAATAGAGCACAAAAATTATTTTCGGTTATTTTAAATGGTGAAATAAAAATTAAAGAACCTGTACCTTTCAAGCTTTCAGAAGGCAGACAAGCACATGATTATTTAGAAAAGGGAAAAAGTTCGAGTAAAGTATTATTAATTCCATAAAATGAAAGGTTATCTCACAATAGGACTGCTTATCTTGTCAAATATCTTCATGACATTGGCATGGTATGGTCATTTAAAATTTAAAGAGCTCAAATGGTTTGAGAACGCGGGTCTGATCACAATTGTTTTAATTAGTTGGGGGTTAGCTTTATTTGAATATTGCTTTCAGGTTCCAGCAAACAAAATAGGTTTTCAAGGCAATGGAGGCCCTTTTTCCTTATTACAATTAAAGATTATTCAAGAAGTTATTACACTAATTGTTTTTGTAATTTTTTCGATGATTTTCTTTAAGAACGAATCCTTTAGATGGAATCATGCTGTAGGGATGTGTTTCTTGGTTTTAGCTGTGTATTTTATTTTTAAAAAATAATCGTATGAGGTATTTAATTGCATTTGCAGGAGCAATTTTACTATTGAGTTGCCAAAAAGAAACTTCCAAAGAAGACATAATCGCGATTGAGAAGCAATTTGAAAAAAAATGCAAGGGATCAGGAATTGCAATCGCTTTTTATGAATTTGCTGCAGATGATGCAGTTATTAAAAGAGAAAATGATTCTCTCATCAAGGGAAAAGAAGCCATTAAAAATTATTATAGCAACCCAAAATATTCAAAAGCAACTGTGACTTGGAAACCAGATTTCATCAACGTTTCCGATGATGGAACAATGGCTTATACTTACGGGAAATATGTTTGGACAGCAAGCGACTCATTAGGCAGCAAAAAAGAATTTAAAGGTGTTTTCCATACCGTTTGGAAAAAACAAAAAGATGGGAACTGGAAATATGTTTGGGATTAAAAAAATATAGTATGAAGAAGTATTTTATTCAAAAATCGCCTTTTGTAGTTCCTACAACTGACGGAAAAGTGATCGAAGAACATCACGGACTTGCAACAACCAATAATAGCGAAATTTCAATCGCACATATGATTGCACCTCCAGGTTGGAGCGAACCTTTTCAAACTCCTGAATTTGACGAATACACTTACATCATAAAAGGAAAAAAACAATTTATTATTGAAGGCGAAACGGTAATACTTGAAGCTGGTCAATCAATTAAGATTGAAAAAAACACCCGAGTTCAATATTCAAATCCTTTTGATGAAACCTGTGAATACATTGCTATTTGCAAACCAGCGTTTAGTATGGATTTAGTGCATCGAGAAGAATTGTAATTCATTTTAAATAGAACATAAAAAAACGCAAAGCAAAGCTTTGCGTTTTTTTATTAATGTACTTTTGAACTTAAGAGTGATATTATTTTTTCTTCGACTTCTTCACTGTCCCAATTCGATTCTATTTCAGGAAGAGACATTACTTCTTCCATAATTTTATTTTGAAAATCACCAATTGCCAAAGCTTCAGAATAAGGTTGCGTACTGAAAGTAACTCTACTGTATAATGGCATCCATTTTTCAGGGTGCTTATCAGAAAACCATTTTTCAATTTTCTTTTGTAGTAAAAACTTCTCATCAGCAGTTTTTGTGCTCATTTCGATGAAGTTTCTCAAGGAGAGTTCTGCAATTGCGTCTGCATTTGGCTTACGTGATTTTTCGTATGATTTAAAAATTGCTCCCCAATCGTCACCGTATTTTTTAATCATTTGAATCAAAATAGTAATATCTTCGAAACCAACATTCATTCCTTGACCATAAAACGGAACAATAGCATGAGCAGCGTCACCAATCAATGCAATATTGTTTTCATGTGTCCAAGGAAAACACTTCATCATCACTAAATAACTAGTTGGATTCTTGAAAAAATCCTGAACCAAATCTGGAATCACTTCTTTGGTGTCTGGAAAATATTCGGCAAAGAAATTAACCAAATCCTTTTCTTCTTTTAAAGCTTCAAAAGAATTTTCTCCTTCGAAAGGCATAAACAACGTACAAGTAAAACTTCCGTCGAGATTTGCCAAAGCCATCAACATAAATTGCCCACGTGGCCAAATATGTAAAGAGTTTTTGTCTATTTTATGTGTTCCATCTGGATTAGCAGGAATGTGCAATTCTTTATAGCCAATTTTCATGAACTCCTGCGAATAGTCAAACATACTTTGACGTTGCATTCGATGACGGATTCTTGAAAAAGCACCATCGGCACCAAAAACCTTATCATATTTTAATTCGGTCCATTCTCCTCTTTCAGTTTCTCCAATGTGTAGTGTAGCATCTGCAAGAGTTACATCCCAAATTTTATGCTCAAATTTAAATTCAACTCCAGCTTGTTCAGCCAAATCAATCATTTTTCTATTTAAAACCCCTCGCGAAAGTGAAAAAATAGCCTCCCCATCTTTTCCGTAGTTTTGGTAATTCAATTTTCCATCTTTTAAATGTATAGCTCTTTTGTCTACAGGAATTCCAATTTTTCGGATTTCATCATCAATACCAATGTCTTCCAATGCTTTCCACCCGCGATTTGACATCACAAGATTTATTGAACGTCCCGAAAATTCAACAGTTCTAATATCAGGACTACGATCAAAAACATGTACCGTATGCCCCATTTTTTTTAAATAGATTGCCAATAATGTTCCAACTAATCCAGAACCAATTACAGCAATTTTTTGAGGAGTTTGCATTTATTATTCTATAAGCAGTTGTGCAAATTTAAGGTTTTAAGCCTAACAGCACATTTATTTTATAATTATTTGACTTTGAATACAAGTTTTGTTGATGAATCCTCAATTTCCTTCTTATTCATCTTCATCTTTCTAAACTTTCCATCTATATACATTTGAGCCTGATTATTATAATGTTTACTCATAGGATTTCCCGATTGCCCTGTTGGTAAAATACTCCACGAGTTTTCTATATCACTAAAATCAATCACTCTTCTGGTCGAAGGTCCTGCAGATACTTCATATGATTCAGCATCAGTATAATAATACATAACATTGTTGATTACTTCATTAGCACCTGGAGCCTCAAAAAGTCCAACATTAAATAACGGACGCAATAAAGCAACCTGACCTATTGGGTGTTTATATTCTACTTTATGCACTCGACCCCAATTCCATGTTGAAACATCATTTCCTAATTGAGTTGTCAAATTCGCAATAGTTTCTTTGAAAGATTTCGTTAAAATTTCCTCACGACTTTCTTTCTTTGCTTTAGTTGTCACATCATCCCACCACAATGAACTTTCAATTTTAGACTGATTGTCTATGCATTGCTTCATGGCGTGAGTTTTCATGAATTGCTTGAAAGCTAGTTCACCCATTTCATCTTTAAATGTATTTTTAAAATAGAAATAGATTAATTTATTGTAAATCGTTGGAGCAACATCGGAAGTATTATTACTACCCTTCCATTGAGATAATTGTTGCAACGCTTGCTTTTCAGTTTCTGAAAATTCTTTATTATTAATCCAAGAAACGAAATTATGAGCCACATTCGCACTTACTGAAGAGGTATTGTCATAAATCATTTTAGAAACTTCCTCTTTTGTCCAATTGCTTTTTGCTTCTAATAAAGTCGAAATTCGTTTCGCCCTGTCTTCTGGCAAATAATAACCAGGATACTCATAACCATCAATGGCTTCTGGCATATTGTTGGCAGAATACACATAGTCCCATTGCGGATTTACTGCTTTTGGATTTTTAGCAAAATCGAGATATTCTACTTTATCGTCAACACCATTTGTTCCACTTAAAATATAATTTGAATTAACACCTTTTTGAAACTTGTACAATTTTCCTGAAGTCTGCCATGCAATATTATTTTTAGCATCACCATACATAATATTCAAACCTGGCGCGGATATATAAGAAACACCCTTTTGAAAATCACTCAAATTCTTAGAATGACTCAATGAGTACACCGCATCCAATATTTTATTTTCTTCGTGCGTATAAATCCATTTGAAAGTCACTGGTTGTTTTGGATTAAAATCATCAAGAATTCCGTTCATTACCGCGCCATGATTTGTCTCCTTAATTTTTAAAACCACCGAAGAACTATCTTTAACTTTTATTTCTTTAGTTCTTACTTTAAAATCTGTAAATCCATTAATTGATTTATACTGATTATCATTAGAAGGATTTATTTCTTCCTGATAAAAGTCAGCATCATCATTCTCAAACATCGTTAAACCATAGGCATATTGTCTGTTATGCCCTAACAATGGATAAGGAGTTCCTGCTAGATAATAACCATATATTTCATGCTCAGGGGTTACAATATGTGCCTCATACCATGTTCCAGGTTGTGAATAAGCAATATGTGGATCATTAGCAAAAAGCACTTTCCCTGTTGAAGTTTTTTTAGGTGCTATTACCCAACTATTACTACCTATGAACGGAGGAAAAGGGGATTTATCAAGCAAATTTGCCACAGCAATTGAAGCCTCAATAAACTGTTCTTGTGTTTTAGAGTCTGTAGTTTTAATTTTTGTTGTATTATAAGAACCGTCAACACCTAATTCCTTTAAATAATTTTCTCCAAGTTTATTTCTTAAATCAGTTAAAACTGGATCCGTTTTTTGAGCACAGGCAAAACTAAAAGCCATATAGCCAAAAATATTATACACGTCTTTTAACGTAAAAGGTTTTTTCTCTATTCCAAGCAAAGTAAATTCGATAGGTGTTTTGCCGTTTTCCAGATACTGATTTATCCCGTCCAAATAAGCCATTGCCAGTTGATATGACTTACTATCTTTATCTAATTTAGCTATGGCTTGTTCCGAATTTTCATCGATACCTAAGGCTAAAAAAATTTCCGAAAGCTTTCCAGGCGCAATACGGCGAAGTAATTCCATTTGCCATAAACGTTCTTGTGCATGAACATAACCTAAAACGGTTTGAGCATCTTTCTCTGAAGTAGCATATATATGTGGAATTCCATATTCGTCAAAGTAAACCGAAGTTTCTTTACTAATATTCTTTATTTCAACTTCTCCTTCATATTGAGGTTTATTGTAATATAAATAGACATAAACTCCAATTGAAAAAAGCGCAATTAGAGCAAGCATAAAAAGGGAAAAATTTCTAATTTTTTTCATCTGAATGATTTGTTTCCCAAATGTAATTAATTATGAAATTGTTATTACAAAAAAAGTGTGCCTAAGTCATAAAAAACTTAGACACACCGCCCCAAATTAAAGAAGTAACTCTTTTATTCTTTTTTCTTACTCTCATCAACAATAGCTCCTGTTCCTGCTCCAACACCTGCTCCTGCTAAACCTCCAATGATAGCACCTTCAGCTTTATTTTTACTTATCGCTGCCCCTACACCAGCGCCAATTACGGCTCCTTTAGCTGCTCCACTCCATTTTTTCTTAGCTGGCGCAGAGGCCGTTTGATTAACAACAACAACTTCTCTTTTACTTTCTGTTTTTTGACTATGTGCTAATTGCATCGAGTCTATGATTCTTTGTTTTTCAATTTCTATTTTCATAGAATCTATACTTGCTTGTCTTTCTCTTTCTAAGTCAAGTGCTTCTTTATTAGTATCTTTACAAGAATATAATAATCCTACTCCTAATACCATTAAAATCAACTTTTTCATAACGTTTCATTTTAGAATTAATAATAGTGATTGAATCACATTACAAAGTAATAGGATAGTAACAAGCCGGATATTATATCATTTTTAGGAAAAATTATATAATTTCAACTTTAATAAAAAAGGCGAACAAATGTTCGCCTTAGTATTCTATATCTTTTTTACAGAATTATTTTCTAGGGAATTTAATCTTTTCTCCAGTATTTAAT
>CBFHBH010000145.1:0-5982 GCA_965653735.1 uncultured Flavobacterium sp.
TTTTTTACATTTGCACCCCAATATTGCATGCGTAACTTCAATGGATGCGGATCATCTCGATATCTACGGTGATGATGCATCTATAAAAGCTTCTTTCAGAGAATTCGCTGATAAAGTTGAGGATAAAAATAATTTATTTGTAATCAATGGTTTGCCACTTGATGGAATCACCGTAGGGGTAAATGATGATTCAAAATTTGTGGCACACAATATTAGAATTATAGATGGTTGGTATGTTTTTGATGTAACAACACCAACCGAAGAAATAAAAGATATAAAATTTGGATTACCAGGGAAGCACAACTTAACCAACGCGTTGCTTGCTTTGGCTATGGCTCGAACTTACGGAACCCCAACCGATTCCATTGTCAAAGCGTTAGCAACATTCAAAGGAGTAAAACGTCGTTTTTCATTCCAGATTCGTAAACCGGATTTTGTGTATATCGATGATTATGCACACCATCCAACTGAAATTAACGCGGTACATCAAGCAGTTCGTGAGTTGTATCTAGGTAAAAAAGTTTTGGCTGTTTTTCAGCCACATTTGTTCAGTAGAACTAAAGATTTTGCAGATGATTTTGCAAAAAGTCTATCACAATTTGATGAAGTTTTACTAATGGAAATTTATCCAGCTCGAGAGTTGCCTATGCCAGGAATTACATCGCAATGGCTGCTAGATAAAATTGAAAATCCAAATAAAAAATTAGTTCAAAAAGAAGAGCTTATTTCATTGTTAATTGCCTCAGACGCTCCTGTAATTGTAACAGTAGGTGCTGGAGATGTGGGCGAAATGGTACCAGAAATTAAAAAAGCATTAGATGCGTAAAAATTGGTTAATAAATATTCAACTGATTGCCATTTTTGGAGTGGTAATTTTTCTGTATTCGTTTACGTCAAAAAGAAACGAACAAAGAAAAATTTCTAAATCAGACATCGAATTTGTTAATTCTGAGAGTCCATTTGTGACACATGAAATGGTTAATAAGTTGTTGATAGAAAATTTTGGAGGCTCTTCCAGTATTAAAAAAGAAAATTTAGATTTGAAACATATAGAGCAAACTATCAATAAACACAGCATGATAGACGATTCTGAGGTGTATGTGAGTGTTGATGGTAAGTTGAAAACCATAGTAAAACAAAAGACCCCAATCGCTAGAGTTTTTAATGATAATTCTTCTTTTTATATTGATTATAAAGGAGATAAGATGCCGCTTTCAAATAATTTTAGTGCCAGAGTGCCCCTTATTTATGGTGATGTTGATAGAGCCTTAGATGAGAATTTTGTTGCATTGTTGAAAAAGATTTATTCTGATGATTTTTTGAAAAAAAATATCATTGGGATGACGATTAACGACGACGGAAGCATAGTAATGAAGAATAGAAATTATAGTTACGATATAATTTTTGGTAGAACCATTCACATGGAAAGAAAATTTGACAACTATAAAGCGTTTTTTCAAAAAGCAGTACAAGACACATTGATTAATTCGTATTCGAAAATCAATTTGAAGTTTACCAAGCAAGTGGTTTGTACAAAAGAATAGAGTATGGAAAGAGAGAATATAGCAGTAGGACTTGACATAGGAACAACAAAGATTGTTGCTATGATAGGCAAGAAAAATGAGTATGGAAAGCTAGAAATTTTAGGCGTTGGTAAGTCTAAAAGTCTCGGTGTGGCTAGAGGTGTGGTAAATAATATCACGCAAACTATTCAGTCCATTCAGGAAGCAATTGCGCTTGCTGAAGAAGATTAAAGACGTTGTAGTTGGTATTGCAGGACAACATATCCGTAGTATTCAACACAGCGATTATATTTCTAGATCTAATCCGGAAGAAGTAATTAGTGAAAAAGATATTGATGTGCTAATTGGTCAAGTTCAAAAACTTGCGATGTTGCCTGGAGAAGAAATTATTCACGTATTACCTCAGGAATTTAAAATTGACGGTCAGTCTGAAATAAAAGAACCAATTGGAATGTATGGCGGAAGACTTGAAAGTAGTTTCCACGTTGTAGTTGGTCAAGCATCATCAATTAGAAATGTTGGAAGATGTATTAAAAGTGCTGGATTAGACCTTTCAGGTTTAACGTTGGAGCCTTTAGCTTCAGCTGATGCAGTTTTAAGTCAAGAAGAAAAAGAAGCTGGTGTAGCTTTAATTGATATAGGTGGTGGAACAACTGATTTGGCAATTTTTAAAGATGGTATCATTCGTCATACAGCGGTTGTGCCATTTGGAGGTAATGTAATTACCGAAGATATCAAAGAAGGTTGTTCGATTATAGAAAAACAAGCCGAATTATTGAAAGTTAAATTTGGTTCAGCTTGGCCAGGAGAAAATAAAGACAATGAAATTGTTTCTATTCCAGGGTTAAGAGGAAGAGATCCAAAAGAAATTTCATTAAAAAACCTTTCTAAAATAATTCATGCTCGTGTGGTTGAAATTATCGAGCAAATTTATACAGAAATAAAAGCGTACGGTCATGAAGATCCACGCAAAAAATTAATCGCAGGAATTGTGTTAACTGGGGGAGGTTCACAATTAAAGCACATTAAACAATTGGTAGAGTATATAACAGGAATGGACACAAGAATTGGATATCCTAATGAGCATTTAGCTGGGAATTCAAACGAAGAAATTTCAAGTCCGTTGTATGCAACTGCTGTTGGTTTAGTGATGAATAGTGTTCGCAATAACACTATGAGTGCAGTTCCACAAGATAATTACATACCAGAACCTGTTTTGGTACAAAAACCAACTGTGGAGGAGCAACAATTAATTCAGCAAGAAGCTGAAAGGGTTATAGAAGAGGCAAGAACTCATTCTAAATCGACTGAAACAACGATTAGAAAATCGTTTTTTGACAGATATATTGATAAGATTAAAGATTTTTTAGATAACGCTGAGTAATCAGTTTTATCGCAAGTAACACAAAATAAAAAACCAAATAGTATGGAAAGCAACTCAGAATTTGGAAGCATCTCTTTCGATTTACCTAAAAATCAATCGAATGTGATAAAAGTTATCGGAGTAGGTGGTGGAGGTAGCAATGCCATTAATCACATGTTCAAGCAAGGTATCAAAGGTGTAGATTTCATCGTTTGTAATACCGACTCACAAGCATTGCAAAACAGTCCTGTGCCTAATAAAATTCAGTTGGGGGTAAGCCTTACAGAAGGGTTAGGTGCTGGAGCAAATCCTGATGTGGGACAGCAAGCTGCGCTTGAAAGTATTGAGGATATCGAGAAAATGCTTGACAGCAATACTAAAATGGTTTTCATTACAGCTGGTATGGGTGGTGGTACCGGTACCGGAGCTGCTCCTGTTATTGCTCAATTAGCAAAAGAAAGAGAAATCTTAACTGTTGGAATTGTTACAATACCATTCCAGTTTGAAGGAAAAATTCGTTCTGAGCAAGCATTATTAGGGGTTGAAAAATTAAGAAGACAAGTTGATTCACTTATAGTGATCAATAATAATAAATTAAGAGAGGTTTACGGAAATCTAGGGTTCAAAGCAGGTTTCTCTAAAGCCGATGAAGTATTAGCAACTGCATCTCGTGGAATTGCAGAGGTTATCACGCATCACTATACTCAAAATATCGACTTGAAAGATGCTAAAACGGTACTTTCAAATTCAGGTACTGCAATTATGGGTTCAGCAATTGCAGAAGGTGAGAATAGAGCAAAAGATGCTATCGTTGCAGCTTTAGATTCTCCATTATTAAATGATAATAAAATTTCAGGTGCTAAAAACGTATTGTTGCTTATCGTTTCTGGAACTAATGAAATTACTATCGATGAAATTGGAGAAATCAATGATCACATTCAAGCCGAAGCAGGTTTCAATGCAAATATTATCATGGGAGTTGGTGAAGACGAAACTCTTGGCGATTCTATTGCAGTTACTATTATTGCTACTGGTTTTTGTGTAGAACAACAAGCGGAAATCGTAAATACAGAACCTAAAAAAATAATTCACGCTTTAGAAGATGAGCAAAAATTAGTGCATAACTTAACTCAGAAATTTGAAGCAAAAGGATTCGATTTTTCTTTAAACATTCCCTCTACGACTTCAGTAGTTGAACAAGCTCCAGTGGTTGAAGATAAAGTTGTTTTTTCTTTAGAAGATGATGTAGCTACGCCAGATTTAGTGGAGCCTTACTTTACAATGGATTTGGTTCCAACAACTGAATTTATCAAAAATTTAGATGTGACTTTTGAGATAGTTCCGGCCAACCAAGTTAAAGAGAATGAATTTTATTTTACCCCACCAGAAGTAAAAGAAATTGAAGTTGTTGATCCCAAATTTGTAACTAAAGAAGAAGATCAATTTTCACTAACGTTTGATTTACCAATCGCTCATAAAGAAGAGTCAGTAAATACAGATAAATTAATTTTCGATTTAACAAACGAAATTAAAGATATAAGAGTAACTGAAGCAGTAGAATTTGTTCCAGTTACCGAAGTTACTCAAAACGGTGTAATTCGTCATTCACTTGAAGAGTATATGGAAGTTGAAAGTAAATTTGCTCAAGCTAAAAAAGAAGAGCCAGTAATTGAAAAAACTCCTGAAGAACTTAATATCACAATGAAGCAAGTTGAACCAGTTGCTCAGCAACCAATAGCAAATCCTACATACGATATTAACTCACCAGTTGAAATGTCAATCGAGGATTCATTGAAGTTAAGAGCTGAAGAGCGTCGTCGCAAAATGAAGGAATTCAATTATAAATTCCATAATAACGCCGCTCGAGTAGACGAGTACGAAAAAGTACCGGCTTACAAAAGAATGGGGATTGATGTAACAAATAATCCAGTAGATAATAACAGATCAAGAATGTCTCTTGGTTTAGATAGTAATGACGATGTTCAGTTACGTTCTAACAATTCATTCTTACACGATAATGTAGATTAACTATTTCAAACCAAACCTATGTAACCCGAAATTTCTGTCGATTTTTCGGGTTATTTTTTTAATTTCGCATCTCTAGAATAAAATCAAAATAATAACTTTTAGAAGTAATATTCTAAAAACTAATATCTAAATATCATTATGAGTTTATCAGCAAAAATAATGGACGAAATGAAAAATGCTATGAGAGCTAAAGATACAGTAGCTTTAGAAGCATTAAGAGCAATAAAATCTGCAATTTTATTAGCACAAACAGAAAGTGGTGCTAAAGAAGAGTTGTCGGCTGATGATGAAATCAAATTATTGCAACGTTTGGTAAAACAACGTAAAGATTCTGCGGCTATATATACTGAGCAAAATCGTCCTGATCTGGCAGAGCCAGAAATTGCACAGGTTGCAGTTATCGAAAAATTCTTACCAGCTCAATTATCAGAAGCTGAAGTAGAAGCTGCTGTGGCTAAAATTATTGCAGAAGGTGGTTTCTCAGGTATGACAGCAATGGGTCAAGTAATGGGAGCAGCTTCAAAAACTCTATCTGGACAAGCCGATGGTAAAACAATTTCAAACATCGTTAAAAAGCTTTTAGCATAAGCTTTTGTCATTTCAAATATTAGACTTCTTGGATTATTCGAATTATAATCCAAGGAGTCTAAATTATATAAAAGGCTCCATAGTTCAATTGGATAGAATATCAGATTCCGGTTCTGACGATTTGGGTTCGAATCCCAGTGGGGTCACGAATAAATATTGACCAAAATAGCAAATCTGTTTTTTGGTAATTTACATATTTGAACTCAAACAAAGAGAAACAATTTAGTTTATGAATCAGGATCAGGATCAAGGTGTTTGGATATTTATAGTTATTATTTCGTTTCTTTTTTTGATTGCTTTTGTCTACGCATTCAATTTTTTAGAATACCTTTTTGCGAAATACTTTTACAAACCTTTTTATGTGCATTTTTATCCTTTCCCTAAAAAACTAAATGACTCACATAAAAAACTAATAAGTGATAATTATTCATTCTACAGAAAGCTTTCAGAAAAGAGAAAAAAATATTTTGAGCACAGAGT
>CBFHBH010000146.1:0-5968 GCA_965653735.1 uncultured Flavobacterium sp.
GACATGTGATTTTTAAATTCTTTAAACAAGTTAATTTTATCAGAAAACATTCTTTCACTTGTCATTGTCATACTTGCAGCATGTTTTCTATACAATGCCAAAATATCGTCTAAATAAACAAAAGAATTTCCTGCTTTAGCTATCTGCACCCAAAAAAGCCAATCTTCTTTTGCTTTTAAAGTTTCATTGAAACGGATTTTTTCTAATATTGCTTTTGAAAAAAAACCACAATGTATGGGTATTGAAAAAGTAATATCCCATTTATTTAGAATATTTTTTTCTGTTAATAGTTCCTGATTAAGTTTACAATACGATGCTAAAAGAATTTGTGCATTGAAATCTTCAAACATTGCAAAACTTGAAACTACAACGGTATTACTTTGTACACTTGATAGTTTATTTATTGATTTTTCAAACTTTGTTGACACAAGACAATCATCTGCATCTAAAAATTGAATGTAATCCCCTGAAGCAATATTAAGTCCAGTATTTCTCGCACTACTTAAACCTCCATTCTCTTTTTCTATGTATTTAAACCTGTTATCTTTTTTACACCATTCTTCGGCTATTTGCTTCGTATTATCTGTTGCACCATCATTCACAATAATACATTCCCAGTTTGGATATGTTTGTTTCAAAACAGATTCTAAACTAACGGGAAGATAGTTAGCTTGATTGTAACACGGAACTATTATGGAAACTTTAAACATCTATATTTTTTTAAATAGCCATACTTGATACAAATCAATTTCAGATGCTTTTTCAATGGGTCTTATTTTTATTCTTTCCAATTGAACTGTTTTAAACGAATTCTTATTTAAAATTTTTTCCAACTTATCTTCAGATATCCAATCTTCAATAGGCTGATTAGCACCCATATATTTATTCCATTCTTTTTGTACTTCATCTCTTGGTGTAGAAAGTATTAAAAACCCGCCATCCTTTAATAGGCAGTAAATGTCCGCAATAAATTCACTTTTCTCCTCATCAGGAACATGCTCAATAACCTCTGAAGATACAATTAAATCAAATTTGACAGAACCATCCTTTATCAAATCTTTTGCATTACCAGATTCAAAATCAATCATGGGATATAGTTTTTTTGCGTATTCTATGACTGTTCTAACTGGCTCTATTCCTTTTACATTACCATATTGTAATAATAGATTTGTAAGCCATCCCCTACCACAGCCTAAATCTAAAATGGTGTATTCCTCATCTGATATTTGCTCATTTTTGGCGATTTTTACAAAATTTTGAATAACCTCCCATCTCAGCAATTCTTCATCATTTGGATTAGGCGTATTCCATTTTGAATTTTTTACAAATAAATTCTCATAATATTCTTCTTCAGATTGTACTAATATTTCCTTTTTAACTAAAGAGTTTTTAATTTTTCTAATAAGTTTAAAAATTTTCATAACTAAAATAATTATTTGCTTTCAAGATATTTCCAATCCACATCGTCTTGAAATATTTTATTAATTCTTAGGTCAATACGATTCATGATATCAATATTGAATGGATTTGAAACTTCAAAAACAATTGCATCTTTCACAACTTCAATATCATTAATTGAATCTCCTAAAAATAAATCTAATTTGTATTTTCCTGGAAGAAGTCTTATTTCTTTTAAAGAAACAGATATGACCCCTTTAAAGGTTTCTTTATCGTTCATCTTGTTCAACAAATAATTTTTATTGTTGATTCCTATTAGAGTAACTTCATCAAAATCTTTTATCACCAATCCTAAAATTAAATTATTAATAGGAAATTTAGATTCAATAGATACTTCTAGCTCAAAATTTGATTTGTATTTTAAAATGTTTTTTTTAGAGTTTAAAATGGCTCTTTTAATTATTTTATCTCCAATATACTCCATTCTAACGTTATCAAAATTTAAATTTTGATAGACTTTAATAGCTTCTTCAACATTTCCTGAAAAGTTGATTAATCCATTATTTAGGAGTATTCCTTTACTACATAGATTCCTTACAGCCCCCATATTGTGGCTCACGAACAACACCGTTCTTCCCTCACCTTTACTCACGTCATTCATCTTCCCTAAACATTTCTTCTGAAACTCCGCATCGCCTACTGCTAGTACTTCATCTACTATTAAAATCTCTGATTCTAAATGCGCAGCTACGGCGAAAGCTAATCGCACGTACATACCAGAAGAATAACGCTTAACAGGCGTATCAATATAGCGTTCTACTCCAGAAAAGGCAATAATTTCGTCAAGTTTACGAGTGATTTCATGTTTGCGCATTCCTAAAATGGCTCCATTTAGATAGATGTTTTCTCGCCCTGTCATTTCGGGATGAAATCCCGTTCCTACTTCTAATAACGAAGCTATTCGTCCTTTGGTATAAATCCTACCCGTGGTGGGTTGGGTAACTTGGCTTAATATTTTTAACAAGGTGGATTTACCAGCTCCGTTACGACCTATAATGCCTACCGAATCCCCTTGATTGATTTCAAAGTTAATATCACGCAAGGACCAAACATAATCGCTACCTCCTTTACTACTTCTATCATTTGATTCTCCAATTTTCAGGAAAGGATCTTCTTTTCCACGCACATTATACCACCATCGTTTTAAATCATCTCGAACAGTACCCCTTCCAACTAAACCTAAGCGGTATTGTTTAGAAATATTTTCGGCTTTTATTATAACTTTACTCATTTTAGATTTGGGATTTAAAGTATTGAGCTAGTATTATGTATTTAAATTCTTTTATTTTTATGTCTAAATTAATTAAACTGTATCCATAAAAGATTTTTGAACTTTATTAAATACAACAACTCCAATAATTAATATAAAAATAGCGAATATACACGGATAAACTAAAGAATTTAATCCAAAATTACCTACTCCTAAATAAGCATAACGCATATAATCAAATAGTCCATTTAAAGGATTTAGTTGTAAAATCATTTTAAAGCTTTGAGGCACTGAAGAACTAGGATATATTACTGGAGTGGCATACATTGCCAACTGTACTCCAAAACTAATTAATTGGTTCAAATCTTTATATTTTGTCATCATTGAAGACAAGATTAGCCCCAAACCCATTGAAATAACAGCCATCAACAAAATAATCACTGGAGTAAATAATATCCAATTATTAGGTTGAATTTGCCCTTTAAAACAGAAGTAGAAAACAAATATGATGAACATTAAAAATTGCACTCCAAACTTCATCAAATTGGACACTACAATAGTCAATGGCATTATTAATCGAGGAAAATACACTTTTCCAAAAATTCCTGCATTTGTATTAAATACTCCAGCAACCGCTGTTAAACAAGTTGAGAAATAGTTCCACAATGTAATACCTGCCATATAAAAGGCTAGTTTAGGAGCCCCATCAGTAGATAGTTGTGCTACATTTCCAAAGATAATGGTAAAGGTAATGGTAGTGAGTATAGGCTGGATAAAAAACCATAATGGCCCTAGAATAGTTTGCTTATAAACGGTTACAAAATCCCTTCTGACAAATAAAAAAAGTAAATCTCTATAATTCCAAACTTCCTTTAAACGTAGATCAAACAAAGAAGATTTTGACTCAATAACATGATCCCATTCCTCACCAACAATCGATTTATTTTCCATAGAGGACAACTTATTTTTTGAAAACTCCAAAATTAAACTATTTAAAAATCTAACCAAATTTGAGGAGATAAATTAATATTATTAAAAGTAAAAATAAAACCATAAAACAAGCAACCAAAACAAACTATAAAACTTACTCTGGATCGTTATGCAAAACGAAGCCTCAATATCTTATTGAACGACTCTCCACACTCCGACTTAAAGCCATACCAAAGCCGTAAATACTCCGAGTAAAGCCGAACAAAAATTTATCTGAAATTAAATATTATCAAATTATTTTTTTTCTGACAACTTATTCAAATAACAATACCTCTTATTTCTTAAATTTGCACACATCCCTTAAAATCTCAGAATCGTGATTTTTTTCAAAAAAAATAAACCTGTTTTAAAAGACTTATTTCAAGATGGCTTTACAGACATTCATTCTCATTTATTTCCAGGAATAGATGATGGAGCAAAAACTATTGAAGAAACTATCCATTTAATTGATGGACTACAAAAAATAGGCTTTACAAAATTTATTACCACTCCACACACTTTTAGTGGTTTTTGGGATAATACTAAAGAAGGAATACTTTTAAAAGAAAAAGAAACTAATTCTTTATTGAAAGACAAAAATGTAACTCTGAAAGCAGCATCTGAATATCTACTAGATGATCATTTTGCATTATTGTTTAAAAAAGGAGAAATCTTAACATTAAAAGATAATTTTGTTTTAGTAGAAATGTCCTACTTGAATGCTCCAATTCATCTCTATGATTTATTGTTCGACTTACAAGTTGCTGGATACAAACCCGTTTTAGCCCATCCTGAACGTTACTTGTTTTATCACAAAAATTTTGATGAGTACAAAAAACTAAAAAATTCAGGTTGTGCTTTACAACTAAATCTTCTTTCAACTGTTGGATATTACGGTAGTGAAGTTGCTGAAGTAGCCAAAAAAATTCTGGAAAAAGGACTTTATGATTTTGCCGGTTCTGATGTTCATCATCAAAAACATTTGAAAGCATTTGAAAATAAAGTTTTATTTAAAGACACAAAAGGATTAGAGGAAGTTATTATAAATAATAATTTTTTCAAATAGAATATTTACACAGCAACAGAAAGAATAAAAAAAAACCTCTAACTAAATTAGAGGTTTTTTTATTTATAAATATCATAGACTATCCTACAAATGGAATAAAGCTAAAAAACTTTTTATACCAAGGTTTATTTTCAACCTCAACTCCATAACCATAACCATAGCCATAACCATTAATGGTATCAGTATCGTTTAGCAATACGCATAAATTAGGTAATTTATTTTCTCTATGTAAAACTTCTAAAGTTTTTAGCATTGGTTTGTGTAAATAATTAGCTCTCACTACATAAATAAAAGAGTCTGCATTCTTGGAAATCAATAAAGTATCTGTCACTAAACTTACAGGAGCAGTGTCTACAATTATATAATCATATTCTTTTTTAAGATCCTCAAACATTAATTCTACTTTCTTACTCATTAGTAATTCAGCAGGATTTGGAGGAATAACACCTGCAGGTATTATGTCAAAACATTCATATCCATTCTGCTTAACTATGTAATCATGGATATCTGCTCCATTAGTTGACAAATAATTTGTCAAACCTCTGCCAGGCAAACTAACATATTCATCCAATTTTGGATTACGAATATCCATTCCAATCAATAAGACTTTTTTACCAGAAATAGCAATAGTAGCCGCTAAATTCATCGTAATGAAGGTCTTCCCTTCTTTTGGAACTGTTGATGTTAAAAAGATAGTTTTTGCCTTATCTGTACTAACATTATTGAGTATAAATTCTAAATTTGTTCTAACAATTCTAATGGCTTCAGCAGAGCTTGTTCTACTATCAGATTGAATAATTTCGTTATTTGAGTCTGAATGAGGAACATCACCAATAAAAGGGATTCCTAATCGATCAAGATCGTGTCTATCTTTAACTTTTGTATCTAAAAGACCTTTCACATAAATCACCAAGAATGGCATTCCCAAACCTAAAACAAAAGCTATTAAGTAAATCATTTGTCTTTTTGGTGAAACCGGATTTAAATTTTCATAGGCTTCATCTACAATTTTCGAATTAGGTGCGGTACCTGCTAGTGTAATAGCAGTTTCTTCTCTCTTTTTAAATAAATAAAGATATAGTTCTTCTTTTATTTGTTGTTGTCTAAAAATATTTCTAAACTCTCTCTCCTGAGTAGGTATTTGAGAAATTTTACCCCCCAAAACGTTTTTTTCCTTACTTACTTCATTTTTCTTAACAAGAAGCGATGACCTTAATCTCATCAAACTTTCGTTAATTGACAACCTAACTGAAGCAATTTTTTCA
>CBFHBH010000147.1:0-5965 GCA_965653735.1 uncultured Flavobacterium sp.
AATCTTGGTGGGCTCCCAACCGCAAATGGGGAAACGCTTACAGAACTTGCTATAATCAAACCAGAAGAAGTGGAGCATTTTGAAATTGGTTTCAAAAGTAATCCAACATCTAATTCTCGATTAAATATAACACTTTACAATACTAATATTAAAGATTATCAAACTCAAGTTCAAACTGCAGAGTTGGGAGTGAACAGAGGTTATCTTTCCAATGCTGAGAAAGTGAGAGTGAGAGGTGTTGAATTAGAAGGAAATATAAGAGTGTTTGAAGTTTTGAATTTTAACGGAAGTTTATCTTATACCGATGGAAAATATGTGTCGTTTAAAAACGCACCAGTTCCATTAGAAGAAACCGGTTCAGCACAGGCATTTAAAGATGTTTCAGGAGGGAGATTACCTGGAATTTCAAAATGGACAGGGGCCTTCGGTTCTGAATATGCAACTGCGGTAAAATTCCTGAAAAGAGAAGGTAGTTTTTATGTGGCTTTAGATTCTTATTTCAGATCAGAATTTTCATCAAGTCCGTCACCGTCAAAATATCTGAATGTGGAAGGATACGCTTTATTTAATGGTCGATTTGGATTCAGAACATCAAGCGGATTGTCAGTTTCGTTATGGGGACGTAATCTATTTAATAAAGATTATTATGAACAGTTGCTTCCAGGAGCTGGAAATGCAGGGCATTACGCTGCAGTTTTGGGTGATCCTAGAACGTACGGAATTACACTGAAATATGTTTTGGAATAATATAAATAAAATGAGTATATCTAAAAATCAATTGTTTCTGTTTGGTTTGTTAATCTTGAGTAATGCTGCGTTTTCGCAAACAGAAAATGTGTCAACAAGTTACCCGCAGGTAAAAGGGTACTTTGCTATTCTACATCCCATTGTAACATTCGAAAAAAATCATACAATTTATAATTTTTCGGATGTTTACACTGTAGGATTTCCCACAGGAATAAATATTCTTAAGAACGATAATTTTGGTTACAGTTTTGAGGTTGTTCCTTTTATAAAAGCTGAAGATGGAAAGGATAAAGTGACTAGCGTTCTTTTTCATCCTGGACTTCTTTTTAGATATAAACATGGATTTACATTTATTTCCAGATTGGCTTTTGATACCAGTGGACGTTACGGTTTTACAGCAGTATTTAACAAGGTAATTGCAAAAGGTAAGAATGTAAATTATTTTATAGCCACTCCGTTGCCGGTTCGCTTTGGTAATGAAAAAGCGGTTTCGGTTGGAGCCGGAATTCAAATTGGAGTAACCTTTTAAGTGAATCCAAATAGTAATTAGATTTTTTTTGAAACAAATGAGTAATACACTTTTTCCAATTTTCCTTAAAACCGATACTTTCCGCTTCCTTATTATAGGAGGTGGAAACGTTGGCTTGGAAAAAACAAATACGCTTTTAAAACAAAATCCACTCACTTCAATTAAAGTTGTGGCGAAAGAAATCAATGCCGAATTACGAAAGGTATTGGAAAATAATCCACATGTGGAATGGGAAGAGAGGTCTTATTCTCATGATGATCTTGAGTATGCCGATTTTGTAATTATCGCAACTGAAAACACAGCCTTGAATACAGAAATCAGACATAAGGCAAACGAACAAGGAATTTTGGTTAATGCTGCTGACCAACCAGAGTTATGTGATTTTTATTTAGGTTCAATCGTGAAGAAAGGGCATCTGAAAATAGCTATTTCAACTAATGGAAAATCACCTGTATTGGCCAGACGTTTGCGAGAGCATCTGGAAGAATCAATTCCTGAAAATATCAATCAAAGTATTGAAAACCTGAATGCATTCAGGGAACAGCACAAAGGAGATTTAAAATCAAAGCTAGATTCTTTAAATTCTGTTACAGAAGGCTTGGTACATAGAACAAGTAAAAAAGGAGAAAAGAGAGCAACTAAGAAGTACAAAAGATTAACTTTTGATATTGCGGCAATCTTTCTCTCTGTATTTTTTGGTTATGGACTGGCTACGGTGGTTTCTTTTCAAGATATAAGCAATTTTGTAAGTGCAATTCCATCTGCTTTTTTTATCATGATTCTGGTGGGCTTCTTTGCTCAACTTGTCGATGGGGCCTTGGGATTGGGGTACGGGGTTACCTGTGCGACAAGTATGATGTTGTTTGGGGTGAAATTGCCAGCCATCAGTGGAAGTATTCATACGGCCGAAATGTTTTCAAGTGGGATTACAGGTTTTTCACATTATAAATTTGGGAATGTAAATAAAAAATTATTGTTTTGGTTGGCTGTTCCTGGCGTAGTTGGTGCAGTTAGTGGCGCTTTACTGCTGGTTTATTTTGGAAGTAAATATGAAAAGATAACTTATGCAGTTTTGGCTACTTATACTATGTTCTTAGGTGTTCGTTTGATTGCGATTGCTTTCCGAAAAAAAATAGAAAAGCAAAAACTGAACAATACTGGAGCATTAGGTTTCACAGGAGGATTTTTAGATGCTTTTGGTGGTGGAGGTTGGGGACCAATTGTGACTTCGACGCTTTTAGGTAAAGGAAGAAAGTCAAGTTATGTTGTGGGAACAGTTAGTTTGGCCGAGTTCTTTGTGACACTAGCTGCTTCGATAACTTTTTTTGCATCTTTAGGAGTAAGTCATTGGTATATTGTGGTGGGACTTATTTTAGGAGGTTCAATTGCAGCTCCTTTTGCAGTAAGGCTAGCAGGTAAATTACCTCAAAAAACGGCAATTCTTTTGGTAGCATTTTTGGTAATTATTTTTAGTATAAGAATGTTATTTAAAATTTTATAAATTGTCTATCTGTTGATTGTAAAATAAAACTCCTGTGTTTTGAGCACAGGAGTTTTGGTTTTTATGATAAATAAAATCAAGGATAAAGCGATTTATTTCCGTTAGCAACTATATTGCTTCCAAGTCCTGAAAAAGATACAGAAAATGAGCTGTAACTAAAACTTAATGAACCTGTAGGAGTACATAATCCTAAAGCATATCTGCATTGACCATAACTTCCTGTTTCTTTTGTCACTTTACTTTCGCTTCTAGCTGATCCTAATGACATATATCCCCAGTCGCTAACATCTGTGTTAGATACTGTTGAGCCACTATAGTAAATTGTTATTTGATAACCAATTTCGCCACGGTCTGAACCCCAAAGCCAGCTTGCTGTCCACCATTGTTTGTACCATCTCGAGTATACTTTTGATTGGCCTTCATTCGAAACTTCGATTTTACCTTTTGGATCCATCATTATTAATCCGCTAAGCACATTATCCCAAACAATTCCTGAGTTTCTGTAAAAACATAATGAAGTGAATTTTTGTCCTTTGTTAACCCAAGTTATTTCAACTACGTTGTCTTCAAGTTGTATTTCTTTGACAGCTATTTCTTTAATGTTTTTTTGAGAAGATGTTAATGCGTCACCTGAATAGATATTTTTCATTTTTCCAATAATAACCGATTTAAAATCTTTAATGTTTCCAAATGCTACAGTACTTTCTTGATCAGATACAGCATTTTGAGCCATTGTGATTGCTTTACTTGTCGAAATTTTACCTAAAACAATAACTTGGTCAATCTGTAAATCATCATTTAGATATTCTGAAAGATTAGTTTTTGATAGATTAAGTTGGTTTTGAACAGTTTGAGGTAATTCCTGTGAAGAGACAGGAGATAACTGTTGTTTTAAACTTTCAATTGACTGTGTTTCATTAGAGTTTTTTTGAACAGAGTCGATGCTGTCATCTTGACAACTGTTGATTATTAGAGCAGAAAGCACTAATAAACCTTTAAAGGCGTTTACAAATTTTGTTTTCATTTAAAATGGTTTAAAGATTAATATTGTAGTAAAAATAGTACAAAATTTTAATAAATCATTTAAAATGAATTAATTAACTTTTTTATAATTTAAAATAAATGTTTCAATGTATTTAAAAATAAAAAAAGCCGTTCATTAAGAACGGCTTTTTCTGGGTCAAATCTGAGTTTGATTAGTATTTTAAATTTACTTTTAATTCAAATTCGTCATCAATTGCTTTATCAGCTAAAGCTCCGAAGTTTTTAGAAGCATATTTGATATCATATTTTGTTCTGTCAATCATTACAGTTGCATTAGCTACACCTTTGTTAGCAACGATATCAAAAGTTACTGGAGCAGTAATTCCTTTGATTGTTAAGTCAGCAGTTACAGTGTAAGTATTAGCAGCTTTTGCACCAATTGATTTGAATACTAAAGTTGAAGTTGGGAATTTTTCAACAGCAAAGAAATCATCATTTTTTAAGTGACCATCTAATTTACCTTTCCATTCACCTTGTAAATCTGTTGTGTTGATAGTTTTCATATCAACAACAAAGTTACCACCTACTAATTTTTTCCCGTTAAATACTAAAGCACCTTCTTTAAGAGCGATATCTCCACTATGTTGGCCACCTACTTTTTTAGCTAACCATAAAACTTTACTTTTTGAAGCATCAACTTTTTTAGTTGTTTGAGCTGAAGCTGTTAATGTTCCTAAAGCAATTACTAATGCTAAAGCGATTGATTTTAAATTTCTCATGTTTATTGATTTAATTAATAATTATAATTTGATAAATAATTCCTCTTTTGATTTCCTAACTTTTTTCACGTGTTGATTAATGTCTTCTTCATGTCTATAACCAACAGTTGCAATTAAAGTTGCATTTAAGCCTAATTCACTTAAACCTAAAATTTCATTTACTTTTTCTGGTTCAAAACCTTCCATAGGCGTAGCATCAATTTTTAGTTCTGCTGCAGCATTTAAAAGATTTCCTAGTGCTAAATACGTTTGTTTCGCTGTCCAAGTGTTTTTTGCATCTTCGGGTAATGACGCAATTTTAGATTTCATGAAATCTCCATAACCAGCAATGTTTTCTACTGGTATTCCTCTAGTTTCAGCTATATTGTTTACGTAAGTATCGATTTCTTTTTCACCAACATTTAACATATTTGCAAAAACAAATAGGTGAGAAGCATCTACTATTTGAGATTGTCCCCAAGCAGCAGGCTGAATTTTAGCTCTTAATTCAGGATTTTCAACAATTAGAACCTTGTAAGGTTGTAATCCGTATGAAGATGAACTTAATCTAATTGCTTCTTTTAAGGTTTCTAAGTCAGCTTCAGAAATCTTTTTATTTGCATCAAATTTTTTTGTTGCATAACGCCAATTTTGGCTTTCTATAAATTTACTCATTGTATTAACTTCTATATTTTTCTAATAAATTATTGAATAATTCTAGTTCCTCACTAGTTAATTTTTCAGCGAAATAATTCTCATGTTCTACTGCTTTAGGGTCAATTTCTGCTAAAACATCTAAACCTTTTTGCGTTATTTCAACTTCCATTTTTCTTCTGTTGTCTGGGCAAATTTCTCGTGTAACTAATTCTTTTAATAGCAATTTATCTACCAATCTTGTTGTATTACTTGTTTTGGCAATCATTCTCTCTTGAATGGTGCACATGTTTGCAGGCTTTCCTTTTTGCCCTCTTAAAATGCGTAACACATTGTATTGTTCCGGAGACAAATCGAAAGGTTTTAAAATGTCATTAAAATGATCTGTTACAATCATATCTGCAAACATGACATTAAGCACTGCTCTTTTAGCAGAGGATAATGTTACTGTCGATTTTATTATATCTTCAATTTTCATATTTGTAGTTACCAAATTTGTATGTACAAATGTATAAAGATTTTTTATTTGTATATACAAATATGTATTAAATTTTTGTTAATTTTTATTTTGAGGTTTTAAGATTGATTAATTTTAATGAGCTCAAAATTTTTAGAGGTATGAAAAGAGTAAGTTTATTATTGTTGTTTTTATGTTCTGTAATGTTCTCACAAAAAAGCAGTCAGGGACATATAAAAGTGCCTGATCCTATTAATGAGTATAAAAAAGATGGAATTATTATAAAGTCTTTCGACTTTAATTCGTTTGAATCTTATTTGCATAAAAATGACGAA
>CBFHBH010000148.1:0-5937 GCA_965653735.1 uncultured Flavobacterium sp.
AAAATAAAATAACACTTCTTGAAAGTTATTAAGAATCAGCAAGAATAGTTTATTAACAATCATTGCCTTATAAAATCACGAATAGTTTGTTAAAATGTGTTAAAAAAATATTTATTTTAGCATAAACTAACAAACTACAATATGAAAAAACTATTAAAACTATCCTTACTTCTATTATGTATTTCCAATGGATACTCACAAGACGAAGAAAAGGAGCAAAACAAAGAACTACAAGAGGTTACTATACAAACTGTAGGTTCTAGAAATGCAAAGAGAACAGTAGTAAATTCGGCTGTTCCAATCGACATCATTAGTGTTAAAGATGTAACTACACAAAGTGGAAAAATAGAAATTAACGAGTTACTTCAATACGTAGCACCATCTTTTAATGCAAATAAACAATCAGGATCTGATGGGGCAGATCACGTTGACCCAGCATCTTTGAGAGGTATGGGACCTGATCAAACTTTAGTCTTAATAAACGGAAAAAGAAGACATCAATCTTCTTTAATCAATTTATTTGGAACAAGAGGTCGTGGTAATACTGGAACAGATTTAAATACAATTCCAGCATCTGCTATTAAAAGAATTGAAATTTTGCGAGATGGAGCTGCAGCTCAATATGGATCTGATGCAATTTCAGGAGTTATTAATATTGTTCTAAATGACAATGTAAACGAATTCAACGGAGCCATAACCTATGGAGCTTATGACACAAAAGCTGATGGAGACTTCCCTCTTGGTACTGCTAACACCAAGGGATTTAGACTTGATCAAAATGGTTTTGGAAATTCATTTGGTAAAAACAAAAAATTCGACGGAAATTCAGTAAAAGTTGGTGCAAATTACGGCGTATCAATTGGCAAAAAAGGTGGTTTTGTAAACTTTACTACCGAGTTTCTAAATAAAGAAAAAACGTCACGTCCTGGTTTTGATTTTAGAAAAGGATTTGGTGAAGCTGAAATCATGAGCGCAAATATCATGGCAAATTTATCTGTTCCAATTTGTGACAAATTAGATTTTTATGCTTTTGGAGGAAGAAATTATAGAGATACTGACGCTTATGCATTCACAAGAAATGATGGAGAAAGAGTTGTAGAATCAATTTATCCAGGTGGATTTACTCCTAGAATCACTTCAAACATTGTTGACAATTCTATTGCTGTTGGTTTTAGAAGAAAATCTGATAATGGATGGAAAATGGATTTAAGCAATACTTATGGAAAAAACATTTTTGACTATAGAATAAAAGGAACTTTAAATGCTTCATTAGAGGGTAATTCTCCAACGGAATTTGATGCTGGAGGGCATAGTTTAAGCCAAAACACTATTAACCTTGATTTTTCAAAAAATTATGATTCAGTATTGAAAGGGATGAATTTAGCTTTTGGAGCTGAATACAGAATCGAAAGATTTGAAATCTTTGCTGGTGAAGTAGGTTCTTATGCAACTTATGATACAAACGGCAATGTAATAACTGATCCCTCAACACAATCGGCACCAATTGACCCAGTGACTGGCGAACCAAGACCAGGAGGATCACAAGGCTTCCCTGGATATAGTCCTAAAAATGAAGTTGATAAGACTCGCTCAAACATTTCTGCCTATGCTGATGTCGAATTTGATATTTCAGAAAGATTCATGGTTAGTGCTGCTGCACGCTTTGAAAACTATAGTGATTTTGGAAGTACTCTGAATGGAAAATTAGCTTCTAGATTTAAAATAACTGATAAAATTAATTTACGTGGATCAGTAAGTACAGGATTTAGAGCTCCATCATTGGCACAGATTTATTACAACACAAGTTTTACAAATTTTAGTAGTTCAGGAGCTTCCGAAATTTTATTAGCAAATAATGAAAGTGCTGTTACAAGAGCATTTGGCATTGAAAAATTAAACGAAGAAAAAGCGGTAAATGCCTCACTTGGGGTTACAGCAACTTTTGGTGCTTTTACAGCTACTGTAGATGGTTATATGATCAATGTAAAAGACAGAATTGTATTAACAGGTTATTTTGATGCATCATCTTTAGGCCTAGGAGTTGATCAAGCGCAATTCTTTGTAAATGGTGCTGATACAAAAACAAAAGGAGTTGATTTAGTTTTATCATGGAAGAAAAAATTTGGAGAATCTAATTTTGGAGCAACTTTCGTTGGTAACATAAACGAAATGGAAATTTCTAAAGTAAATAGCCGTGGTTTACCAGAACAAACATTCTTTGGAGAAAGAGACAAAGCCTTTTTATTAGCATCAGCTCCAAAAAACAAGTTTGCTTTAAATTTAAACTACGGCAGAAAATGGTTTGATGCTGGTATTGCATTTACAAGATTTAGCGAAGTTAAATTATTAGATTATCAAGTGTACGAGGATGTTGCTGATTATGGATCTTTTGACAACCAAATTAAAGCGGCAACTGATACGATCCTAAAATTGTTACTGATTTAACTTTAGGTTTTAAACTATCTAAAAATTTCAAACTTACATTAGGAAGCAACAACATGTTTAATGTGTATCCTGATCAACAAGATGACTGGGTTGAAGCTGGTGGATATTGGGATGCAGTACAAATGGGCTTTAGTGGAGCTTATTACTATGCAAGACTTGGTCTTAAATTTTAATTCTAAGAATGAAAAAATTAGCAATCTTTAGTTTTCTTTTTTTGAGTGTTATTGGATATTCTCAAACTTTAGTTT
The DNA here is from genome assembly GCA_965653735.1 of uncultured Flavobacterium sp. Lineage (GTDB taxonomy): Bacteria > Bacteroidota > Bacteroidia > Flavobacteriales > Flavobacteriaceae > Flavobacterium. The sequence continues at coordinate 2,694 of CBFHBH010000148.1, forward strand.
CAGGAGTAATTTTAAACACCACAAGTCAACCTCTTTCAGGCATAGTTATTACTGAAAAAGGAACTACAAACAATAGTGTTTCTGATAAAGATGGAAGGTTTACAATTGCAATAACCAATCTTGTGGATAATAAATATCTTTTAGCAATATCTCAAGATGGATATTACTATTCTGAGCTTTCAGGATTTGGTTATGAAACCAAACCAATTATTGAATTGATTAGAACAGATGAAAATTGGGAATCTTTAGGATTAAAAACCATTCCTGAAGAAAAAAGTAAAAAGAAAGATTGAAAAACAAAAAAGCCGCTTTAAAGCGGCTTTTTTATTACAATGATAGAACAATATTTTTAAGCTGTTCATCAAAATCATTATTTGAAATCTTTAAATTCTCAACATCAAAATTATCATTAAAACTAGGTAAAGAAAAGGTTGCTTTAATATCAGCGCCAAAACGTGGAAAAGCATTTTTAGCAATTTCCAAAACTGTTGCACCACCTCTGCCTCCTGGCGAAGTTGCCATTAGCAACATTGGTTTATGCTGAAAAACCTCTTTAGCTTGCCTAGAAGACCAATCAAATAAATTTTTGAACGCTGCCGAATAGTTTCCATTATTTTCTGCTAATGAAACGACAAGAAAATCTGCCGAAGTAATTTTATCTAAAAAATCTTTTGCTAATTGAGGCTGTCCAATTTCTTTTTCTAAATCAACACTAAATAACGGTAATGCAAAATCATTTAAGTCCAAAATTTCTATTGAAGCATCAGCAAACAAACTTGACGCATACGTGGCTAGTTTTTTATTTATTGAGTTTTTACTGTTACTACCTCCAAAGGCTATTATTTTCATACTTTTTAAATTTATTACAAGATAAAAAAAATGCGAGATAAATTATCTCGCACCTTACTATTTCTATTCAAAAAATTATACGTTAAAACGGAAATGCATTACATCACCATCTTTAACTATATATTCTTTACCTTCCACTCTTAGTTTTCCTGCTTCTTTCACTTTAGCTTCAGAACCATAATTTGAATAATCATCAAAAGCAATAACTTCGGCACGGATAAATCCTTTTTCAAAATCTGTGTGAATTACACCAGCAGCTTTTGGTGCAGTATCTCCAATATTAATCGTCCATGCTCTTACCTCTTTAACACCTGCAGTAAAATAAGTCTGAAGGTTTAATAATTTATAAGCCGCACGAATCAATACAGAAGATCCTGGTTCTGTTAACCCCATATCTTGTAAGAACATTTGGCGTTCCTCATAGCTTTCTAATTCAGTAATATCGGCTTCTGCACCAACAGAAAGCACAATAACTTCTGCCTTTTCATCTTTTACTAGCTCACGAACCTGGTCAACATATTTGTTTCCGTTTACTGCTGAAGCTTCATCAACATTACAAACATATAAAACAGGTTTTGTTGTAATCAATTGGAAGCTTTCCATTAATTCTTCCTCATCTTGACTTTGAGGCTGCACAGTTCTAGCTGATTTAGCTTGCATTAGCGCCTCTTTAATCCTATTTAATAAAGCTTGTTCAGCTTGAGCTTCTTTGTTTCCTGTTTTTGCAGCACGGTTAACTTTTTCTAAACGTTTTTCAATCGTTTCTAAGTCTTTTAACTGCAATTCGATATCAATCGTTTCTTTGTCGCGAATGGGATTTACATTACCATCAACGTGAACAATATTATCATTATCAAAACAACGCAAAACGTGAATGATAGCGTTACACTCGCGGATGTTTCCTAGAAATTGATTTCCTAAACCTTCTCCTTTACTTGCTCCTTTTACCAAACCTGCAATATCTACAATATCTACAGTAGCCATTTGAACACGCTCTGGCTTCACTAACTCTTCTAAACGATTAATACGCGGATCTGGGACGTTAACGACACCAATATTAGGTTCAATTGTACAAAATGGGAAGTTTGCACTTTGCGCTTTAGCATTAGATAAACAATTAAAAAGAGTCGATTTTCCTACGTTAGGCAATCCTACAATTCCTGCTTTCATTATTTTGATTTTTAAAAGTGTGCAAATATACTCTATTCTTCTTAAGTATTAAAACGCAAACCAATTTGTTCGTTTTAAAAATTAAACAGCAAAAAATGATGACATTATTAGAAACAAAAAATCCTACTCATTTGAGCAGGATTTCATATATCTTAAAATAGATTTATTGTAGATTTCCCAAACGTTCTATAACTTCTTTTTCTTCTTTTGTAGAAATAAAACCAGATTCGACATCCCAATAATTGTTATAGTATTTTGTTTTTTTACTGATTAAAGATTTGTCTTTAAAAACATTATGCTCATTGTATTTAAAAAGTTTTTTATCATAATTAGTTGTTACCATATGGTTGTTAACTTCTACTCTACTACTAGTTTTCTTGTATTTTTTTTCAAATGCAATTACCTCCTTCGAATTTGCCAAATAATATAAATTACCATCTGTTTTAAAAGTATTTTTATACTCTAACTTGTAAATTTTACTACTTTTTAAAAATGATTGTCTTAATTCGCCCAGACGTGATTCAGCAACCATCGAACCGGTTTCCATAATAATCATTTTATTTCTGTCATAAACTATTTTATAATTAGACAAAACACCGTCAGCTTCTTCAAGGGGTGTGATATTAATTACCAAATAATCTTCATTACTAGAATATGACATAACCTGAAAATCATATCTCTTTTTTGCACTTGATTCCAAAACTTCTCCCAAGTAACTAAATTGATAATAATTTTGAATAATATCATTTAAATCATAGCCTAAAAGTTCATTTTTAATATCAATATCCAATAAACCAATCGCTCTATTTTGTTCAACTAAAATATCAGTTTTAATATTTTTTGAAGATCCAAATATTTGAAAATTAATGAGTCCGTCATTAAAGAAAACTATTTTATCATTCTTCTTGTAAAATTCCCTTAAGTACACTTTTAAATTCGCCGGAATTGATATCTTTTCAAGTGAGTTTTTAACTAACTTTTTTAATATATCTTGAGGATGTTCACTGGTTAATATAATCTCATCCAACCTTTTAGCATTACTTTCTAAATAAACCTCATTGACTTTTTTATTCAGCTCTGCAAACTTGACAACATACGTTTTATAAAGTGAATGCTCAAATTGCAAATCAGAAGCTTTGCTAAGATTAATAAATGCTTCTCCATCTTTATTACTTAAAAAACCTTGATTTGTTTTCTTTGAAGTTATTGTTACTTCCTCTATAGG
>CBFHBH010000149.1:0-5920 GCA_965653735.1 uncultured Flavobacterium sp.
GCCTGAAAAAATTAAAGCTGGGTTTCAAGCAAATTTATGGCGATACGGTTTACGGTTTTCTATTCGATTACAAAATGGATTATGCTCGCAACTTATTAGATAGTGGTTCATACAATGTAAATGAAGTTGGATTAAAAATTGGTTACAGTACAGCAAGTCATTTTATAGCAGCGTTTAAAAAGAAATTTGGCACTACGCCTAAAAAATATTTATTAGAAAAAGTACAATAATGAAAGGAGTATTATTAGTGAATTTAGGTTCACCTGAGAGCCCAGACCCAAAAGATGTTAAACCTTATTTAGATGAATTTTTGATGGATAAATACGTTATTGATGTCCCGTATTTATTGCGTGCTTTTTTAGTACGAGGAATCATTTTACGTAAAAGACCAGAAGAATCTGCCCATGCCTATGGAAAAATCTGGACAAAAGAAGGCTCGCCACTTGTAGTAATTTCTAAAAATGTACACAAAAAAGTTCAAGATAGAGTAGATGTTCCTGTGGCTTTAGCCATGCGTTATGGTTCAATGACTATTCAAAAAGGGCTACAAGAATTAAAAGACAAAGGTGTTACAGAAGTTTTATTGTTACCAATGTATCCACAATATGCAATGGCATCGACTAAAACTATTTTTGTTTTAGCAGAGGAACTTCGTAAAAAGCATTTCCCGGAGATGACAATTACACGAATCAACTCTTTTTATAACAAAAAGGATTACATCCAAAACTTGGCTGATTCCATAAAAAAACATTTGGAAGGATTTGAATACGATCATCTATTATTTTCTTATCACGGAATTCCAGAGCGTCATATCAGAAAGTCGGATGTAACCACATCACATTGTAAAATCAACAGCAGTTGTTGTGTAACAGCTTCGCCAGCCCATGAGTTCTGTTATCGTCATCAATGTTTTGAAACGACTCGTCAAGTAGTTGAACTTTTAAATATACCAAAGGAAAAATACAGCGAAACTTTCCAATCAAGACTAGCCGGTGATAAATGGTTAGAGCCTTATACAGATGTTGAAATCAACAATATGCCTGCTAGAGGGATTAAAAATCTAGCGGTTGTTACACCAGCGTTTGTTGCTGATTGTTTAGAGACTTTAGAAGAAATTGCAATGCGTGCTGATGAAGATTTTAAAGCTAATGGTGGAGAAAATTTCAAAGCAATTCCTTGTTTGAATGAAGACGAAGCTTGGATGGATACCATTGCAAATTGGATTAAAGACTGGGCTAAAAACTAATTACAATGGAACTTTATAACTACATAAAATCCTTACATCTCATATTTGTGATTACTTGGTTTGCAGGTTTGTTTTATATTGTTCGTTTGTTTGTATATCATGCAGAAGCTAAGCAAAAGCCAGAGCCAGAACAAAGTATTTTAATCAAACAATACCAATTAATGCAGTATCGCTTGTGGTATATTATTACTTGGCCTAGTGCTATTCTGGCTAGTTTTTTTGCGTATTGGATGTTGTTCTTTACAGATGCTGGTCAAGTTTGGCTCACACAACCATGGATGCATGTAAAACTTGGCTTTGTGTTTCTTTTGTACTTGTATCATTTAAAATGCCATCAAATATTTCTTCAGTTGCAAAAAGATGAGGTAAAACATACGTCAGGATTTTTTAGATTGTGGAATGAAGGAGCAACTATTATTTTATTTGCAGTTGTGTTTCTTGTGATTTTAAAAAATGCTGTGAATTGGATTTATGGAGTGATTGGAATTATACTTTTTTCTGTACTTTTAATGCTTGGGTATAAATTCTATAAAAAGATTAGAGAAAAAAATCAGTAAATGAAATCCCTTTTTAAGGTTAAACATTGGTCGTTGCGCACAAGAATCTTCATGTCGATGATTCTGATTACACTTATATCTTCGATATTAATTGCGGCAGCGTCTATCATTCATTTTCAGATTAAAAGTAAAGTATATCATGACGAAAAATTATTGATTAAAGAAAATCAAATTCGTCAGCATATACAGTATATTTTAGCAACCACACCACACCCGTTAACTACGTTTAACTTAAGATCAATCTTTTCTACCAAGATTTTTGAAATTGCTAATATTCACAATATCCAAATTGATATTTTCGATTTTTCAGGAAGACTATTAGTTACTTCTAAAGCACCAATAATCAATGGTCAGATTTCACCATTACTCCCCGATTATGTTGTAGACAGAGTTAAAAATTCACCTAAGAATAGGTATGTAGACTTTGCTGAAGGAAAAGATAAAAGTTATCGTTTTTCGTATAGCTATTTGATGGATTTCGTAGAAAACAAACCTTTAGGAATTATCCGATTGCCTTATGTAGAAGACGATTCTTTTTACAAGAATGAAATAAGAAACTTCCTATTGATTTACGGAATGGTGTATTTGGCAATGATTATCATTTCGATTTGGATTGCTTATTATTTATCGAAGTATATTACAAAATCATTGAAAACCATTTCAGATAGATTAACTGAAACAAGTTTGACAGAGAAAAATGAAAAAATTGAATCGATTACGAACAGTCGTGAGATTGACCGATTGATTTTTTCATACAATAAAATGATTGATCAGTTAGAGGATAGTGCCAATAAATTAGCCCAAAGTGAAAGAGAAGGAGCGTGGCGAGAAATGGCAAAACAGGTGGCACACGAAATTAAAAATCCGCTAACACCAATGCGTTTAACGGTTCAAAGTTTTGAAATGCGTTTTAACCCAGAAGATCCTAATGCAAAGAAAAAGCTAGCTGATTTTTCAAAAACATTAATACAGCAAATAGACACCATGAGTGCTGTAGCATCGGCATTTTCTAACTTTGCGTCACTTCCGGCTCAGCAAAATGAAACTCTCAACATAGTTGATGTGGTGCAGTTGTCTTTAGAAATTTTTAATGAAGATTACATTCAGTTTGAAGCATCACACGAAGAAATTATCACAAAAATTGATCGAACACAGCTTATCAGAATTATAACCAACTTGGTGAAAAACGCCATTCAGGCAATACCAGAAGAGAAGGAAGAAAAGAGCATTTTAGTATCGGTAACAAAAGATATGAGTAATGCTGTAATCTGTGTGCAAGACAACGGAAAAGGAATTTCAGAAATGGATTTCGACCGAATTTTTGAACCAAAATTTACCACAAAAACAAGTGGTATGGGATTAGGTTTGGCAATCATTAAAAACATCATTGAAAATTACAACGGAAGCATTACCTTTGAGTCAGAACTAAATCAAGGTACAACTTTCAAGGTAGTTTTACCAATTATAAACAAATAACATGGCACTAGAAAATATTATTTTAGAACACGAAAAAGGTATTGCAACGATTTTTATTAATCGTCCAGAAAAATTAAATGCTTTAAATAAAGCTACGATTCAGGAGTTACATGAAACATTAAAGCTAATTGAAGAAAATCCTGAAGTGAAAGTTGTTGTAATTACAGGAAGTGGAGAAAAGGCTTTTGTTGCTGGCGCAGACATTTCAGAATTTGCAAACTTTTCTGCAAAAGAAGGTGCTCAGTTAGCTGCTAAAGGACAAGAATTGTTGTTTGATTTTGTTGAAAACATGAAAACACCTGTTTTTGCAGCAATTAATGGTTTTGCTTTAGGAGGAGGTTTAGAATTGGCAATGGCTTGTCATTTTAGAATTGCTTCAGATAATGCCAAAATGGGATTGCCAGAAACTTCTTTAGGAGTAATTCCAGGTTATGGAGGAACACAGCGTTTGCCTCAATTAGTAGGTAAGGGACGTGCTATGGAAATGATTATGACGGCAGGAATGATTGATGCGCAAACTGCTTTAAACTATGGATTAGTAAATCACGTTGTGCCTCAAGCTGATTTGTTTTCTACCTATATGACTCTTGCCAATAAAATTTTAAAAAATTCTCCAGTAGCAATTGGAAAAGCTATTAGAGCGGTTAATGCTAATTTTAAAGATGGAGTTAACGGTTACGAAATTGAAATCAATAAGTTTGGTGAATGTTTTGCTACTGCCGATTTTAAAGAAGGGACTACAGCATTTTTAGAAAAGCGTAAAGCAGAGTTTACAGGAAAATAAAAATTTAAATAATAAAAAAGAGAACCAAATCGGTTCTCTTTTTTATTTCTGACCTTCCCATTCAGCATAGAACTGTGATAGAAATTGTTCCATAAACTTGTGCCTTTCTTCAGCTATCTTGAGACCTGTTGAGGTATTCATTTTGTCTTTTAAAAGCAATAGTTTTTCATAAAAGTGATTTAGTGTAGGAGAATCATTTTTTTTATATTCCTCTTTGCTCATATTGAGGTTGGGTTGGATTTCTGGATTATATAAAACACGATTTTTAAATCCACCATAATTAAAAGCTCTAGCAATGCCTATGGCTCCAATGGCATCCAAACGATCTGCATCCTGAACAATTTCAAGTTCTTTTGAGTTGAATTTCTTTTCAATATTACCACCTTTAAAAGAGATGTTTTCAATGATATTAATTACATGTTGAATTATATCTTCACTCACGTTTTGAATTTCTAGAAATGCTCGAGCAGTTTTAGGGCCAACAGTTTCATCTCCACCATGAAATTTGCTGTCAGCAATATCATGTAACAAAGCGCCCAATTGAACAACTGTTAAATCGCATTCTTCTTCTTTAGCAATAAGCAATGAGTTTTTATATACCCTTTCAATATGAAACCAATCATGACCGCCTTCAGCGCCTTCAAGTTGTTGTTTTACAAAAGCAATAGTGTTGTTTATTAAAGACATAAAATTATAAGATTAAAAAATCCTTTCGTTAGGAAAGGATTTAGAATTTATTTTATTAAAGCAGGTTGTTGTACCCATTTAAAAACATGTGATTCAGGAGAAATTTTGATTCTTTCAGCCAGTCTTGTCATTCTATCTGGAAGTTTCATTAAGTAATCTCTTGCTTTTTCTGCTTCGTCAGTTAAATTTGAAATTTTATCGATTTCCCATTTTTGAATAAGCTTCTGCATGATGTCAACGTAATCCATTGAAGTGTAAACTCCAATTCTTTGTGCTGATTCAGAAAAATGTTCGAAAGCGCTTCCTATTTTTTCACCAGATTCTCTAATAAGTTGAGCAGGCATGTTTATTTTGTGTTTCATCATATGATGAAAAGCCAACATCATTTGACTAGGATCTATTGCAAAAATTCTGTTTACAAATTCGCTGTAAGCATGGTGATGACGCATTTCATCCCCAGCAATTAACTTGCAAATTTTAGATAATTTATTGTCTCCATATTTTTTTGCCAATTGCGCCACACGATTGTGGGAAACATATGTAGCTAGTTCCTGAAAACTCGTAAACACAAAATTTTTGTATGGATCTCTATCCGTTCCAGGATCAAAACCATCTGCAATTAAATGTTGAGTCGTAACTTCTACTTCACGCATGTTTACGCGTCCAGATAAGTATAAATATTTATTTAAAAGATCTCCGTGGCGATTTTCTTCTCCTGTCCAATGACGTAACCATTTAGACCAACCGTTATCAGGTTTTTGAGAAACACCTTCAACATCCATTAACCATGACTCATAAGTTGGTAATGCTTCTTCGGTGATAGTATCACCAACTAAAACAACCCAAAAATCATAAGGTAAATCTTGAGCAATTTCTCTTAACTCTTTTATATCTTCAATGAAAGTTTCACTTTCAGAGTTTGGCAACAAATCTGAAGGTTGCCATATTTTTTCAATAGGGAGTAAGTATTGTTCAACAAAACTATCAATGCTTTTTTCTAAAAACTGCATCACCTCCAAGCGTACATTTTGTATTGACATGATTTTTAATTTTTAATTCCACTTACCACTGCTGCTTCTGTTTTTTGAATTAACTCTTCAAAAGGTAAGTCCTTAACTGCAATAGGCTCGTGAATTGTGAATTGTAATTTATTGCCCAATCCCATAGGGA
>CBFHBH010000150.1:0-5911 GCA_965653735.1 uncultured Flavobacterium sp.
GAAAAAAGTCAGATTCTCCCAAACCGATGAAGTGGTTCAGGGAATTTTTGAAAAGTATAAATAATAAAAAAGCCGTTCAATTGAACGGCTTTTTTATGATGTATGTGTTTTTATTAGAACATTTCTCTTCCTGCAAAGTGAAAAGCACCTTCAATAGCTGCATTCTCATCAGAATCAGAACCGTGAACTGCATTTTCACCAATTGAAGTAGCGTATTTTTTACGGATTGTTCCTTCAGCTGCATCAGCAGGATTAGTAGCACCGATTAAAGTACGGAAATCTTCAACAGCGTTATCTTTTTCTAAGATAGCAGCCACGATTGGACCTCTAGTCATGAATTCTACTAATTCACCGAAGAAAGGTCTTTCAGAGTGAACAGCATAAAATTTCTGAGCATCAGCCACAGTTAATTGTGTTAATTTTAAAGAAACGATTCTGAAACCACCTTCAGTAATCATGTTTAAAATTCCACCGATGTTTCCTTTTTCAACCGCATCCGGTTTAATCATAGTAAAAGTTCTATTACTTGCCATTTTTTCCTTTTTTAATTTGGGTGCAAAAGTATAACTTTTTAATCAATCTGAAAGAAAAGTTTTGATGATATTTTAGTTAAGTGTTCGCGCTAAACGGAATCCGTAAAACTCATTTGTTTTATTAGGATCAGTGCTTATTCTATTGGCAGTTCTTAAATAATTTTCTTGGCTGTCCCATGAACCACCACGAACCGCTTTTTTCTCCCCTCTTATTGGACCTTTTGGATTGTTTCCGTCTTCAGTCTTGTAATAATCTTTGTTATACCAATCCCAACACCATTCCCATACATTTCCGCTCATGTCATGAATACCTAATTCGTTAGGTAGTTTTGTGCCTACAGCATGAGGTTTTCTATCACTGTTCTTAATCCACCAAGCAATTTCATTGGAATTGTTTGCACCAGCAAAAACATTTCCTTTTTACTTATTTCCACCTTTAGCTGCAAATTCCCATTCAGCTTCTGTTGGTAAACGGTAACCGTTAGCTGTAAAATCACATTTTACATTTGGCCCTACCGCTATGTATGCTTGTTTTAAACCCTCAACTTTACTTAGCCAATTACAGTATTCAATTGCGTCAAACCAAGTAATATTAGTTATTGGGCTATTATCGTTCCAACCCCATGTTGGAGTTATTGGCATTTTTTTCTTAGTTTTTTTGCAGTAATCTTTCCATTCCCAAACAGTAACTTCCAGTTTGTTGATTTCAAAAGAATTTAATTTTACTTCATGTTGCTTTTGTTCGTCGTTTTCAGCAATACGGTTGTCATCTTTAGAGCCCATCATAAAAGTTCCACCTTCCACCTTTACCATTTCTAGTACAGGGTTTCCTATTCTGTAAAATGATAGTAATGTAAAAGACACAGTGCTTACGAGTATTAATTTTTTTAACATAAGGGTTTTGTTTTGTTATAAAAATTTTAATCAAATCGGGCGCAAAAGTATGTTTAATTATGAATTAAGTTAGGTATTTGTGTGTTTAATCGATATAAATGCAAAAATAATCGTCAAAACGACTATTGTGTTGAAAAATTATCAAAAAAATCATTGGAGGTTGTAATTTTGTATTGAATGATTTTATCTTTTATTGAATACTGCTTTTGTTTTTATTGGTAAACCAATAGTGATAGTTTCAGCGTGGAGAATTTCTATTTTTTTTCAATTACAAAATTTTCCAAAACCAAAATATCAAGAGCAGTTTGTTCAAAAAGAGCAATTGCTTGTTCTGGTGTTTCTACCATTGGCATACCACGTCTGTTCAAGCTCGTGTTTAATAAAACAGAAATCCCCGATTCTTTTTCAAAATATTCAATGAGTTTATAGAAGCGTTCATTCCATTTTTTATTAACAGTTTGTACTCTGGCAGAACCATCTTTATGTGTCGTATTTTCAAGAATTTCGAAGTATTCTTCACGAGTCTTATCTACTAGAATCATGTATGGGCTATTTCTTCCTTTTTCAAAATATTTAGATACTTTTTCTTCTAGTACTGCTGGAGCAAATGGTCTGAAATCTTCCCTGAATTTAATGTTTCTATTGATATGTTCTTTCATTCCTTTTATCCCTGGATGTGCTAAAATACTGCGTCTTCCTAATGCTCTTGGACCAAATTCAGATTCGGCATGTAACCAGGCTATTGTTTTCCCGGAATTAAGATTTGAAGCGCAATAGTGTAGTAATTCATCTTCAAGTTGGAAATGATTTATTTTGAAATTAGTGTAATGCATTTCTTCAATTGCTTTTTGGATGTCATCTTCAGTATATTTTTTCCCAAAGCAAGTTGATTCATTGTGCGAAATTTTAGGCATTTTTAGATGATGTAGCCAACCATAGAAAGCACATCCCAATGCTAATCCGTTATCTGCAGCTGCGGGTTCCAAATAAATGTTTTGCGCTAATTGGATATCTTGTAGTTTGGCGTTGGCTACTGCGTTTAAAGCAACTCCGCCTGAATAGCAAAGGTTAGGATGCGTAAAAAGGGAATAGCGGTTTGCTATACATTTTAAAACTGCATTTTCAACTTGTTCTTGAGCCCATTTTGCTACATCTGCATAATATGTAAAATGTTCTTTGAAATACTCATACCCTTTTGATGGATTTTTTAAAAAAGTTTTCCAGTTTTCGCTAAGATATATATTTTGATTATCAAAATAAAAAGCCTCTATATTAAAAACTCCTGATTTTCCATAAGGTGCTAATCCCATTAGTTTACCAACATCATCCATGTTACCAAATACATAATGGCTTACAGCAGCATAAAAACCTCCTATAGAATGACGAGTAGTAGGTAGTTTTAAATGGTTTTCCTTAGTTTCAGCCATCGGGCTGAAATCCTTATAAATGGTTCTTAATTCTGTTCCGTCATAGTAATAAAAACTATCCTTTTCGCATAACATTTCATTGGCTGTCAAATAATGTGCAGGAACAGTATCTTTTTCTTCAGGATTTAATGCTAAAAATTGTTCTAAAGGACTTCCGCAGCCATCTATAACCATTACAGTACATTCAGTAAAAGGAGAAGTGCCAATCGCACTGTATGCATGGGCAAGATGATGTGAAATAGAAATTATTTCGGGACTGGATTTTTCTGAAAAAAGTCTTTTACCTTTAAACAAATCTCGAGATGGAATGGAGAAATTTTCACTTTGTACAACTAGACTAATATCGTCAAGAGTAATGTTTTCAGCCTCAAGACAGTATTGTATAGCTGCTGTGTCGTTGCCTCCGTCATGTTTTACTCGGGTAATGCGCTCTTTTTCAATTGCTACACAAATTTTTCCGTCTTTTAGTAATACAGTAGAACCATTATGGGATAATCCAGTTCCAAGTATATAAATTGGTTTATTCATTTTTCGATTTTGTTGATCGAAAGTTAAAAATAATCTTTTGATTTAGGAATTGAATTATATTGCTGAATATTGACTGTTTACAGTACAAGTATAGAAAAATTTTGATTTAAAGGATTGAGTTCAGCTAGTAATTTTGAAATCAATAATTGACCGCTTTGTAAATAAAATTCTGAAAAATTCTGTTTTCGCTCCTGTAAACCTTGATTAGGAAATAATTCATTTTGAATCAAAGTTATACGTTCTAATTGATTTGATAATATTCTTTTTTCTGCTTTAAGCAATCTTTTTTCTAGATTTTCCAACCCTTTAATTTGTTTAGCTTCTTGTGCTTTTACGGCTCCAATGAATGACGGATCAGTTCGTTTAGCAATATCGTTTAATGTGATGAATTGTTGCTTTAAAAATTCTTTCTGCTCTGTAAAATCAATGGTCAAACTGGATAATTCTCGGGTTTTCTTATTAATTAAATCCTGCTGTTTCGTAAATAAATCAGACCAGCTTAATTCTAGTTTATCAATTTTTTGAATTTGTTTTTCCGTAGCAATCAATACAGAATTTCGAACTAATGATATAGGGAAAGTAATTCGATTCCTCTCAAAATTTGATTTTAATTGTAACCAATAAGCAATTTCTCCACCACCGCCGATATAGCAAAGATTAGGAAGAATTACTTCCTGATATAATGGACGTAAAATTACATTAGGACTGAATTTTTCAGGATGATTTTCCAATTCAGTAAGAATCTCGTTTTCTGAAAATTCTATTTTGGTGTTATTAATAATATATTTTCCATCTTCAAATACAATACGTTCACGGAGCTGATCTTCAATGTAAAATAAATTGATTTCTCTCGGATTTACCTGAATATCATACATTGATAGGGATTTATTCGTTTCTGAAACATTTTGAAATGAGGTTTGCTCTAATAATTCCTTTTTTACAAACGGAGTAAATAATCTTTTTAAATTGATATCATCCCCATCAATAATAACTAAACCTTCTTCTTTGAATAATTCATTTGCTAGAAAGCGGGTTGCCTCTGCTAAAGTATCATGTTCGAGATATGCTTTTCTAAATAATTCTTTTAAATAAGCAGCATTATCACCAACTCCAATTTCGTTTTCAAATTGAGCATATACTTCTTCCAATCCTTGAGTAGACAGTCGCCCAACCGGTCCTTTACTGTCTTTGTTCCATTTTACCTTGGTTGTTTTGAATGTAAAGTGATTGATTTCGTCAAAATCATGATCTTCTGTTGCCATCCAGTAAATAGGTACAAAATTAAAATTGTGGTATTTTGACTTTAGTTCTTTACATAAATTAATTACTGAAACGATTTTGTAGATAAAATACAAAGGCCCAGTAAATAAATTCAGCTGATGACCAGTGGTAATTGTAAATGTATTTGTTTGTTTTAATAGCTCAACATTGTGTAATGTGCTTTCAGATAAAGTAAAGTTTTTATTCTGTTGTAAAAGACTTTCAACTAAAACTGCTCTGTTTTCATCTGGGAAGTTTCTAGTTTTCTCTTCTATTTGTGGCAAAAAATTATCAATAGTTGGAAATCGATGATATAGTGACTGTAATTCAGGTTTTTTATTTAAGTAATCTGTTATAAGTTTTGTGAAATATCCTGAATTTTGATAGCTGATACAGTCTGATGGCATAATTTTCTTTGTTTCTGCTAAATTAACAAAAATAAAGGTAGCTAAAATCGGTTTAACAAAGGGTTATGATTTTATCTTTTCAGAGCAAAATGACCTCTAAATTCTTTCCCATTATTTCTTTTCACAACAAACCAATAATCATCAGATGGTAAAGGCTGACCTAAGTATGTTCCATTCCACCCTTTACTATTACTATCAAATTCTTTTAAAAGTTTTCCAAAACGGTTAAAAATTTTGATAGTTAAATTTGGTTCAATTTCTGAAAATTCAATCTTCCAAGTATCATTATAGCCATCCTCGTTAGGAGTAAAAAAATGTGGGTACATTAGTAAATATACTTCTTCTGATGTTATGCCACATCCATTATTATCTTTTACAAAAACAGTATATTCACCATTTGTTAAATTTGAAAATGTATTACTTGTTTGATAGTTTATCCCATCTATTGAATAAAGGTAATCTCCATTGCTATTGGTGGTTAATAAAACGGATATTGTGTTTTGATTGCTTGTCCAATCTGAAGTGATAATTTCATGAATTATTGCTGCATTTGAGTTTGTTACAGTGAAGTTTTTTACTGAAGTACAGCTAACACCACCATGATTTTTGGTTACAGTAACAGAATAATTACCAGGTGTTGAAATGTTTATAGATTGACTTATTTCAGAAGTCGACCATAGATAGGAATCGAAACCATTACCAGCATTTACTGTTATGCTACTGCCTTCACAAATAGGCAAGATATCATTGATTGGAATAATTGGTTTTTTTACCAATGATAAACTTAGTTGTACTATTTGATGACAGCCATTATTTGAATCAATCCTAACAAAAATTATATAGTTAACTACATTTATAGTGA
>CBFHBH010000151.1:0-5907 GCA_965653735.1 uncultured Flavobacterium sp.
ATTGGTTTAGTTTTAAATATTCCAGTGAAACTAAATTCTGCGAAGCAAGAATTGAAAACAAACGCTGCTGAAGCAAAAAAAACAATTCTGCATGAGGTTAAACCTAAAGAAACAAAATACGGAATTGCTAAACAATATGGTCTTACAGAAGAGGAATTAGATAAAAAAAATCCTGAAATAAAAGATGGACTTAAAATTGGTGATTTATTGTTAATTAAGGGTGAAAGACCAAAACAACAAGTGCCTCAACCAGTTGTAACAAAAGAAGTAAAAGATGAAGCTCCAAAAACACAAAGTTCAATATCAGTAGTTGATAAGGTCTTAGTTACAGACGAGTATACGGTTAAACCAAAGGAAACTTTGTATAGTTTATCGACTCAATTTGGTGTTTCTCAGGAGAAATTGGTTGAGTTAAATCCTGAACTTAAAGAAGGTTTAAAAGAAGGCATGATTTTAAAAGTACCTGCAAAAACTGCTGCAGTGACAACTTCATTTCCTAAAAGAGAGTATGTTGATTTAACTAAAACTGTAAAAAAAGGGCAAAAGAAAAAATTAGCGATGTTATTACCTTTTAATATTGCAAAATTAGATCAAGACACAATCAATTCTACAAAATCAAGACTTAAGAAAGACAAGTTCTTGAATATGACACTCGATTTTTATGCAGGCGCTTTAATGGCGATCGATTCCGCAAAAACATTAGGGATAGATGTTGATATTGCTATTTTTGATTCCAATGAAACAAAATCAACTTCGGATGTAGGTAATTTGGTTCAAAATAAAAATTTAAAATCGATGGATGCTGTTATTGGTCCATTTTACCAGAATAATGTTGAAAAAACAGCTTCATTATTAGGAGAAGTGCCAGTGATTTCTCCACTGTCAAAAGATTATGATAAAAAGTTTCCAAACTTAATTCAAGCAACACCAACGAATGACGATGTGAAATTGGCAATGTTCAATTTTATGCGTGAAAAAGGAGGTAATATGATTGCGGTTGTAGATCCTAAAAAAGTATCTTCAAAACAATATATTTCAGAAAATCATAAAGATGTTTTGTTTGCAACAGTAAGCGATGCTGGTGTTCTTGATGTAGCAAGTTTAAAATCATTTTTAGTGAAAGATAAAATGAATTATATCATTCTAGAAACCGAGAAAACTAACTTGATTTTGAGTACAACGACAGCACTTATGGCTTCCTTGAAAGATTTTCAGATTAGTTTGGTAATTCTAGGAGAAAACGATGCCTTGGATTTTGAAGAAATTCAAATGAATAGGTTAACAAAGCTAAGAATGCATTATCCATCAATGGTAAGAGTAAATGATTCTGAGGCTGCAACAGATTTTGAAACAGCTTTTAGAAAGAAGAATAAAATTTTACCTAACCAGTTTGCTACTCGTGGTTTTGATGTGACTTTTGATGTATTGACGCGTTTGTCACAAGAGAAGTCTTTAATTGAAACATTCAATGAAACAGCTTCAGAACAAGTGGAAAGTAAATTTAATTATGTTCAAAATCCTGATGGAGGTTATATGAACAAAGGAGTGTATATTTTATACTACGACACCGATTTAACAGTAAAACAAGCAAACTAATGGCAACTTCAAAAGTAACTTACCTTGGCGAATTAAGAACTTCGTCTATACATATCAATTCAGGTTCAGAAATAATTTCTGATGCTCCAGTAGACAATAACGGAAAAGGAGAAGCTTTTTCACCTACAGATACTGTAGCAAATGCATTAGCATCGTGTATGTTTACCGTTATGGGAATCAAAGCACGTGAAATGGATGTTGATTTTTCAGGTTCAACTGCCGAAGTGACAAAAGTTATGGCTGCAGAACCAAGAAGAATTTCTGAAATTCATATCACTTTCAATATGAATCTTGAAGCTGATGAAAAAACAAAAACTATTTTAGAACGTACAGGAATGACTTGTCCTGTACATTACAGTTTACATCCGGATATTAAAAAAGAAATTGTTTTTAATTGGAAATAATAGAAAGAATAAAAGAGAAAAGATAAACACTTTTCTCTTTTTTAATATGACAAACCAAGATCTCCTCATAAAACTAGCACACACAAAAATGCCTTTCGGGAAATACGAAGGGCGTTATCTTATAGATTTACCAGAACATTATGTGGTTTGGTATTCCCAAAAAGGATTTCCCAAAGGACAATTAGGTGAGCAATTACAACTAGTTCACGAGTTAAAACTTAACGGATTGGAAGAACTAGTTCGTAACATTAAAGGAAACTTTCCAAAGCCATAATTTCTTAACGAATAATTGTCAAATACACGTTGCTAAATATCAATTAATAATTGTATTTTTGCGCGGTTTTAATTTAAAATCAGAACAACAACTAAATTTAGCTTAAGCTTAGTTTATGCTGAGCGTAGTCTAAGCAAAGAGCAACAACACAACAACACAATACAATGAATCAAACAAAGTATATTTTTGTTACCGGAGGTGTAACTTCTTCTTTAGGAAAAGGAATTATTGCAGCTTCTTTAGCAAAATTATTGCAGGCGAGGGGTTACCGTACAACAATTCAAAAATTCGATCCGTACATCAATGTAGATCCAGGAACACTGAATCCTTATGAGCACGGAGAATGTTACGTAACCGATGATGGAGCTGAAACAGATTTAGATTTAGGACACTACGAACGTTTTCTTAATGTTCCTACTTCACAAGCAAACAATGTAACTACGGGAAGAGTATATCTTTCGGTTATTGAGAAGGAGAGAAGAGGGGAGTTTTTAGGGAAGACAGTTCAGGTTGTACCTCATATCACTAATGAAATCAAGGAACGTATGCAGTTGCTTGGTCAAAGTGGTGAGTATGATATTGTGATTACGGAAATTGGAGGAACTGTTGGTGATATTGAATCGTTACCATATATAGAATCTGTTCGTCAATTGTTATGGGAATTGGGTGATAATAATGGAATTGTAATTCATTTAACATTGGTTCCTTATTTATCTGCTGCGGGTGAGTTAAAAACAAAACCTACACAACACTCGGTAAAAACGTTGATGGAAAGCGGTATAAAAGCAGATATTTTAGTTTGTAGAACAGAGCATGAAATTTCTCAGGATTTACGTCAAAAACTTGCTTTGTTTTGTAATGTAAAGAAAGAAGCTGTAATTCAATCGATTGATGCTTCAACAATATATGATGTTCCTAATTTAATGTTGGAAGAAGGCTTGGATAAAGTAGCTTTGAAAAAGTTAGATTTACCAGAAAAAGCTACTCCAGATTTAAAACAATGGAACGAGTTTTTACAAAAACATAAAAATCCAAAACACGAAGTTAATATTGGATTGATTGGGAAATATGTAGAATTACAGGATTCATACAAGTCAATTTTGGAAGCTTTCATTCATGCGGGAGCCGCAAATGAGACAAAAGTGAATGTAATTTCTATCCATTCAGAGCATTTGGATGCCAAAACGGCAGAAGATCAGTTAAAAGGATTAGATGGTATACTTGTTGCTCCAGGATTTGGCGAAAGAGGGATTGAAGGAAAAATTGAAACAGTGCGTTATGCACGTGAAAATAATGTTCCTTTCTTCGGAATCTGTTTAGGAATGCAAATGGCGGTTATCGAATATTCTCGTAATGTTTTAGGTCATGCCGATGCGAATTCGACAGAAATGAATCAAAATACTTCTCATCCGGTTATCAACTTGATGGAAGAACAAAAAAGTATTACTGACAAAGGAGGAACTATGCGTTTAGGTGCATGGAAGTGTCATTTAGAAGAAAATACTTTGGCACACAAAATATATGGTAAATCAGATATTTTAGAACGCCACCGTCATCGTTATGAATTTAACGGAGATTATTTAGATGCATTGCAAAATGCAGGATTAAAAGCATCGGGAGTAAATCCTGATACAGGTTTGGTAGAAGTAATAGAGTTAGAAAATCATCCTTTCTTTATTGGAGTACAATACCATCCAGAATATAAAAGTACAGTAGCAAATCCGCATCCTATTTTTGTGAAGTTTGTGGAGGCAGCTGTAAAAAATAAAAAGTAATAAGTTTCTAAAGTACCTTGAAAAGCTTGTGCTGAGCGAAGTCGAAGTATGATTTAGTAACAAATTATAAATTAAATAGACTAACAAGCTTATCGCTTAAAGCCTAATGCTTAAAGCAAAATTTTAAAAATGGAACAAAAAAAGTTTGACCTTAATTCAATTATCGGATTTGCGTTAATTTTTGGTATCATGATGTGGATCATGTATCAAAATCAGCCTACGCAGGCCGAAATTCAAGCAGAGAAAGCAAAAAAAGAACAAGCTGCTAAAGCAAAAGAGCAATCTCAAAAAATAGAAACTGCAACTGTAGCAACAGCTACAAATTCAACAGATTCGACTAAAGTTTCTGCTGCATTACAAGCCTCTTTAGGAAGTTTCGCTTATTCAGCTTCATTATCATCTGCTAAAAATGAATTTACAACTATTGAAAATGAGTTGGTGACTTTAAAAATTGCTAATAAAGGTGGATATATTGTAGATGCGACATTAAAAAAATATAAGTCGATTGATAAAGATGGAAAATTAGTTCAGTTAATTAAAGATAATAATGCTGGATTAAATATTGCTTTACAAACAAAAGAGGGTAAAACTATCAATACGAAAGACGTTTTCTTTGAACCAACACTTACAAAAGTTGATGGAAATCAAGTGCTTTCTATGAAATTGAAAGCGGGAGAAAAACAATTCTTAGAGTACAAATATGTGTTGAAACCTAACGACTATATGTTAGATTTTGATGTGCGTTCTCAAGGATTGGCTTCGGTTTTAAATACTGGAAATGCGGCTAACTTAGAATGGAATATGAAAACATTCCGTAATGAGAAAAGTGTTGCTTATGAAAACAGATATACTGAAGTGATCTATGAGCATGATGGAGGAAAAGATAATTACTTAAATCAATCGCAAGATGAGGAGGAAGTTGAAGATGTTACTTATGTAGCTTTTAAACAACATTTCTTTACTTCAATTTTATTGACAGAAACTCCTTTTAAAGCAACCAAATTGTCTACGGAGAATTTGGTAAAAGATGTTAAAGTTGATACTGTTTACACTAAAAATTTCAAAGCAACTTTACCGTTAGCTTATAAAAACGGAGAGATTGATTATAAAATGAACTGGTTCTATGGGCCATCAGATTATAAAATCTTAAATAGTTATGATAAAAACCTTGATGAGATTATTCCTTTAGGATGGGGAATTTTTGGATGGATTAACAAGTTTATTTTCGTTCCATTATTTGGTTTTATTAGTAAGTATATTTCGTATGGTATTGCTATTATTTTATTTACTATTTTAATAAAATTAGCAATGGCGCCAATTACATATAAATCATTCTTATCTCAGGCGAAAATGAAAGTATTGCGCCCAGAATTGAATGAATTAAATGAAAAATTCAAAGATCCTGTAAAACGTCAGCAGGAAACAATGAAGTTGTACAATAAAGCAGGGGTTAACCCAATGGCAGGATGTATACCAGCGCTTATTCAGTTGCCATTTATGTATGCTTCGTTCCAATTTTTCCCATCCGCGTTACAATTAAGACAAGAAGGATTCTTATGGGCAAAAGATTTATCATCTTATGACTCGGTTTTAAAATTACCATTTAATATTCCGTTATATGGAGATCACGTAAGCTTGTTCCCAATTTTGGCAGCAATCGCGATTTTCTTCTACATGAAATATACAACGGGAGATCAACAAATGGCAGCTCCACAACAAGAAGGTATGCCTGATATGAGTAAAATCATGAAAATGATGATTTACATTTCTCCAGTAATGATGTTGATATTCTTCAACAACTATGGTTCAGGTTTGAGTTTATATAACCTTTTCTCTAATATCATGACTTTAGCTATCA
>CBFHBH010000152.1:0-5869 GCA_965653735.1 uncultured Flavobacterium sp.
TTCTCTTCAGTTGGAGTCTCTGTAGGAGTTTCCACTGGTGCGTCAGTAGCAGGGGCTTCTTCAGTAACCACATCTTTAGCTTTTCCGCCTTTTAATTTTTCTTTTTTAGGTAATAAAGCTTTTAGATCTTCAGCTTTATTCATCATCATATCTTTAGTTATACCGGCTATTTCTTGCTTAGTGAAGCCATCTTGATAACATTTGATTGCTCTTTTAAGTTCTTTTCTTTTTTCCCAATAGTTCCCCATGTGGTAATCATATAGTAGTGTTTTTTCATATTGTTGTCCAGAAATTTGAGCCAACTCTTCATATTCGTTCCAAGCTTCGTTTTTGATGATAGCTGTTTCTATGGCTTTGAAATCGTTTATACGAACATTCATTTTTATACCTAACCCTTTTTCTATCATTTCGTATTTCTTATTTAAGTAAACTACGAAACCTTCTTTTAAAGGAGCAATTTTTTCTTGGTATTCGATAGAAGAAATTGGTCTGTAAACTTCGAAAAACTGATATAAAGCACTTGGAATTCCGTTAGTTGGGATAGAGTAGTGTGATCCACCTTTAAATTCCTCAAACTTGTAATTCACCAACTCATTTTTAACCGTTTTCATGTTTTCATTCAAGGCATTAATACGAGTTCTCATTTTCTTTAAATCACCTTCAGCTGTTGCGTGGTAATAAAAAATTGGTTCTTTTGCAGCTGCTAAACGTTGTGGAATTCTAGTTTCCATGTTCGTTGCTAATTCAGGGCTTAATGAAATATACCCTTGAAAAATAGGCATATCTTTGTATAAGTATGAGTTTAAGAATCCTGCGGTTAAGTCAAGACCAGCAATTACTTTGAAAGGAGCAATACGGTATTTAGTTTCTAAATGAGGTAATAATTCTGTTCCGATGAATTCGAAAAAAGCAGCGCCTTTTCCTCCGGGAAGTCCAGTTTTAGGATCAAAATCTGAATCTTCTTCACGTTCGTTGTTTTTATTTTGGCTAATACCAACAAGGATTACTTCTGGCATATCATCCCAATAATTTGCATAAGAAATATTTCCGGCAAAAGGATCGAATAAAAATTCGCTATCTAAAACTAAAATTAGTGGATATTTTTTTTCAACGTTTTTTTCGTAAGAAGCTGGAAGTTTTACTTTTATATCTCTGTTTCCGCCAAGTTTAGCAGATTTAAAACTGTCAGTAGTGGTTTGTGCAGATACTGAAAATGAAAAGAAAAGTACTAGTAGGTAAAGTGCATTTTTCATGATAAAAATAAATTAGTCTTTGACTGTATTTAACGAGCAAGATACTAATTTATTTCTTTTTCCCTACGATTGGTAAAACTAAAAAGGCAAAAACGCCTAAAAGGATTGTGATGAGTAATTGAGAAGTCCAAATAATCCACCCAAAAGCATTCCCGGCTTCTAACGGAATGTTATAGAGGAATAAAATTTTAGCAATTAATACAGGAAAAAAACCAAAACCACCATTAGTGAATGACATGGTTAAGCCCCCTATCACAAAAGCGACCATTATCGTTCCAATGCTAATATGACTTGTTGCTTCTAGAGAAAAAACTGTAATATAAAACATTAAAACATAGGACAACCAAATTAGGAAAGTAAAAAAAAGAAATTTCCATTTATTAGGCATGTTTAAAACACTAAAAACGCCTTCTTTTAATCCTTCAACTTTCGATTTTAAAAGTAAAATGAATTTTAATTTAGAGTATTTGTATATTAAAAGAAAAAACAAAAATCCAATAAATCCAAAAATGAGTAACCAACCTAGTTTTTCAACAGGAATATATAGTAATAAAAAACTTTTAAGGGTATCAAATTCTAAAGTTAAAGCTGTAAAAACAAATAGTAAAAGGAATATCAAATCAACTATTCTTTCAGCGATTATTGTTCCAAATACTTTGTCGAAAGACATATCTCTATATCTTTTTAAGATTAAAGCTCTTGAAACTTCACCTGATCTCGGAATGGTTAAATTTACAAAATAACCAATACAAACAGACAAAAAGTTTAGTTTGAAGTCTGGAACGTAACCTATTTCTGTTAAAGTGTATTTCCATCTGTAAGCTCTGAAAACACATCCTAAAATAGCTATAACAAGTGAAACAAGTACATAATTGTAATTAGCAGTTACAAAGTACCTTTTCATTTGAGTTATTTGCTCTTCAGAAAATGAATTGTAAGTATAATAAGTCAAGCCAGCTCCCAAAAGAATAGGGATAATAACACTAGCGTAAGAACTTATTTTATTCTTCACGGTTATTTTAACGAATTTGTTTCTTCGTTAGGAAAAATAATTGATGGTTTAAAGTTTTTAGCTTCTTCCATATCAATGCTTCCATAAGCAATAATGATAATAATATCGTCTTTATGAACTTTACGTGCTGCAGGACCGTTTAGTGTAATTTCACCACTATTTCTTGGTCCAGTAATAGCGTAAGTTTCTAAACGTTCACCATTATTGATGTTTACAATTGATACTTTTTCACCTTCAAAAATATTTGAAGCTTCCATTAGAGCCTCGTCAATAGTTATACTACCGATATAATTTAAATCGGCACCTGTTACTCTAACTCTGTGTATTTTAGATTTTACTACCTGAATTCGCATGATGCAAAGTTATATTATTTTAGCGAAATGTTATCAATCAATCGGATATTGTTTACAAAAACAGCTATAAAAGCCCGGTATTTTTTGTTTTTACTTTTTCTCTTGCATTCCAATAAAGTAGCTTCATCTGCAATTTCAAAATATTCTAATTCAAACATTTTTTGTTTTTTGAATTGCTGATTTACCCAAGCAGTTACTTCTTGTGCGCTTTTTGTTGTGAAAAGTTTAGCGGCTTCAGATAAAGTTTTGAAAATGAATGAAGCCTGAGAGCGTTCGTCGTTCGAAAGTCTTTCATTACGTGAACTCATTGCTAAACCATTTGCTTCACGATGAATTTTACAGCCATTTATTTTTACTGGAATTTTATATTTTTCAACTAGTTTTTTTACAATCTGTAATTGCTGAAAATCTTTTTCGCCAAAATAAGCATTGTTTGGCTGTACTATTTCAAAGAGCTTTTTTACAATTGTCCCTACACCGTCAAAATGACCGGGACGATGTTTGCCTTCCATTTGGAACTCTAAGCCATCATACTTGAAAGATGTCGACTCGGTTTTTCCTTCATAAATATCTTCAACAGATGGAGCATAAACAATAATATTTTTACTTAGACTATTGATTTTTTCAACATCTGCATCAAGAGTGCGGGGATATTTCTTTAAATCTTCAGGATTGTTAAATTGGGTTGGATTTACAAAAATGCTAACTACAGTCAACGAATTTTGCTTAATCGATTCACTCATAAGTGAAAGATGTCCTTGGTGAAGAGCACCCATTGTAGGAACAAAACCAATTGATTTTTTTTCTTTCCAATATGATTTTAAAAAATCTTTTAGTTCATTTTGTTTGACAAAAACGGTCATGTCTAATCATTAAATTCAATGCAAACTTACTATTTTCGTCAATATCTTCGTAATTTTTTGTAATTTTGCATGGATTTGTGTCCAATAAACAAAACAAAAAAATAACATGGAGGATAAAAGGATTTTGTATGTATCATCCGAAGTAGTGCCCTATCTTGCTGAAAATGAGGTTTCTTTAATGTCTTATGATGTGCCAAAAATGATTAATGATCGTGGGGGGCAAATAAGAATTTTTATGCCTCGCTATGGGAATGTAAATGAAAGAAGACATCAGTTACATGAAGTAATAAGGCTGTCTGGAATGAATTTGGTGGTGAATGATGTTGATATGCCGTTAATTATTAAGGTTGCTTCGATTCCGAAGGAAAGAATTCAGGTATATTTTATCGATAATGACGAGTACTTTAAAAGGAAGGCGACTTTTACTGATGAGGAGGGTGTGCTTTATCCTGATAATGATGAAAGGGCAATATTTTTTGCAAAAGGAGTAGTGGAAACTGTTAAAAAATTAAATTGGGTTCCAGACATTATTCATGTGCAAGGGTGGTTAGCTGCAATGTTACCTATTTATATGAAACATTATTACAAAGACGAGGCTTTATTTGCTGATACTAAAATTGTGACTTCGGTTTTTAGTCAGTCTTTTGATGGAACTTTGGACTTAGAAATGGGTAAAAAAGTTCAATTTGATGGAATTCCTCAAGACTCTGTTAAGGAATTAGATAACCCAACTTTCGAGAATATAATGATGGCTTCAATAAATC
This sequence comes from uncultured Flavobacterium sp., assembly GCA_965653735.1. Taxonomy (GTDB): domain Bacteria; phylum Bacteroidota; class Bacteroidia; order Flavobacteriales; family Flavobacteriaceae; genus Flavobacterium. The sequence continues at coordinate 4,246 of CBFHBH010000152.1, forward strand.
ACTCAGATGGTGTTGTTATTGCATCAGAAGACATATCTTCAAATTTAACAAAATTTATAGAAGCTTCAAAAAAACCTTTTTTACCTTTCGCCTCAAAAGATACGTTTGCGGAAGCGTATACTGAGTTTTATAAAAATCAAATTTTAGGTTAAATAATGATAAAAAATAATTTTTTTAAAGGCCTAGCAATTGCTTTCACGGCTTTATTTATAGTTTCTTGCGATAAAGATTACAATTCAATTGGATCTGATATTGTTGGTAATGAGCATTTTACTTTTGGAGATGGTGAATCATTTGGAGTTAAAGCATACAATCAAAGAACAGGTGTAGTTCAAACAAATAACTTGCCAGTAAACTATATAGGAATTATAGATAATTCTCTATTTGGAAGAACAAGATCCAACTTTGTTACCCAATTAGAATTAGTTACATTAAATCCTACTTTTGGGACAGGGATTGAAATAGATAGTGTGGTTTTGACTGTTCCATATTTTAGTAAAAAAACATCCACAGAGTCAAGTGGAAGAGGGATTTATACTTTAGATTCGATCAGAGGTACGGGGGAATTAGACTTAAAAGTTTATGAAAATGGTTTTTATTTAAGAGAATATGATCCACAAACAAATTTTACAACAGCTCAAAAATACTATTCTAATGAAGATGGTAATTTTGATAGTAATAAAAAAGGATTGCCTTCTGCAAATACTGTTTATCCAGCATTAGATACAAGATTAAACGATTGGATTCATCCAAATACAGCTTTACCAGATGATAAAAGAACTAGACAAAACTGGCATTTTTTACCTGATGCGGCAGAGTATGTTAAGTATAAAGTAGTCGATATGGTTAGAACTTCTGAGATTGAGTCAAGACAATCTCCAAGAATGAGACTGAGATTAAACGAACCATTCTTTTTTAATAAGATATTTAATGCACCTGCAGGAAAGTTAAGAGACAATAATACTTTTAAAGAATATTTTAGAGGGTTATATTTTCAGGTTGCCAATGTTGGTTCAGGACAATTAATTGCAATGGATTTTGCTAAAGGAGATGTAATAATTTATTATAAACAAGATAAATTACCGGCTGGTTCTGGAAAAGAACTTAAAGAATTTAGAATGACACTTTCTGGAACAACAGTTAATTTACATGACAATCAATTTGATTCAGGTTATACAAATGTAATTGACGCCCCTGTAGGTGTTGATGGGGCTGCCTCACTTTATCTTAAAGGAGGTGAAGGTTCAACAGCATTTATTGATATTTTAAGCCCGCAGGAAATTGCTCAGTTGAAAGGCAAGATAATCAACCATGCTTATTTGTTATTTACTATTGATGACAGTAAAATGGGAATCACGGGTGTTACAGAGCCGAATAGAGTCTATATTTTCAACTCTGAAAAAAACAGACCTATTTATGATTATTTCTTCGATAATTCAGATGATGATAACAATTTCAAAAATAATAAGTATCTTCATGGAGGAATGATTGAAAAAGTGTCAGATGGTTCTGGTGGAAAAAAAGGAGTCAGATACAAAGTCAATATCACTGAACACGTAAATAACATTGTCAATAAAGATTCTACCAATGTAAGGCTGGGTCTTGCTGTTACAGAAAATATTAA
>CBFHBH010000153.1:0-5848 GCA_965653735.1 uncultured Flavobacterium sp.
AAACAATAATACTTCCAGAGATTACCTTTTTTGTTGCGTTTTCTAAACACTTTTCGGGACTTATAGTTTGATCAAAATCAGCAGAAAGTACATCCCACATAATAATTTTGAATCCTAATTTTCGAACAATTCTTGATTGTCTTTTGGTTATCTTACCATAAGGAGGGCGAAATAGTTTATTGGTGTTTTGCTTGTTTGGCAATACATTTTCGCAATCCTTTGTGTTTTTAATGTACTCTTTTGTTACAGTTTTCCATCCATTTAAATGATTAAATGTGTGGTTACCTACAGAGTGTCCTTCAGATATAATTTGAGTGTAAATATCTGGATTTGTTTCTACGTTTTTTCCAATACAGAAAAAAGTGGCTTTAATGTTGTTCTCTTTAAGGATAGATAAAACCCAAGTGGTAACTTCTGGAGTTGGGCCATCATCAAAACTTAAATAGATTTTATTATCGTTGTTGGGAATACTCCAAACCTGATTGCTAAACAATCGTTTTATAACCGAATTTGTTTTTACCCAATAGAAACTCATATAACAAAAATAAGGCTTTCAGTAATTTACTGAAAGCCTTATTTTAATTGTTTTTATGAAATTTATTCCATATCTCTTCCAAAACGCTCAAAACGTTTGTTTGTGGCATTGAATGTTGCTTTCATTTGATTGTAGAAAGCAATGTCGTTGTTGTTTTTAGCAACTTCTAATAAACCTCTATATCTTTCTATTGCAGTGATAATGTCTATTGCCATATCATTCTGCTCATTCGGGTGGATTCCGCTATAATATCTTAACTCATCTTGGTACTTAGATGCAAGTTTTGTTAATAGTTTTTGAGCGTTTTGTTTTTCTCCAATTTTATAATATCCATCAGCAAAAGGATCAACTGTGCTGTAAAATTCATAATAATCGATAGGCATTTTTGCCAATGCTAATTCAATGATTTTTTTAGCTTTATCATTTTTACCTTCCTTAATAAGTTGATTCATTAACCTTGACATGTTTGTTCTATGAGAAATACAGTCTTTTCTGGTTTCTGGATCATGATAAATTTTAGGGCTGTCTCCATTACCCCAATCCCATTTCATGATGATGTTGTACATGATGTCAGTGTCTAAACGACCCATGTCGAATGTGTAAGCATCTTCTGGAAGTGGAGTTCTAATTGGAACTAATCTGTAAACCATTCCGTCAAGTTGTAGAAACTCTTTCATCCATATGTAATCATCGTCAGCAAAGGCTCCAGGAGAGAAATAAATAGGTCTCTTCCAGTGATTGTTTCTAACAATGTCTAACATCATTAATCTGTTTTTGTAGATGGCATTTCCTTTAATATCTACATCGATATAAGGAACAATCGAATCAGCTAATTTAGGATTAACAACTTTGTTTTTTAAGACTTCGTTTTTATCAACAGGGATTCTTATTTTGTTTGTTGGATAAAACTGAATATGATGTCCGTTTTGTAATTCAATTAAAGTACGTGGGTCATCACTTGAAATGAAATTGAAAAATTCATTTACATCTAAACGTGCATCTGTTCTTTTTTCAAAAGCCAAATAATCTCTTTTTTCCGAAACATAATCTTCATGAGAGAATGAAATTGGAACAGGGTCAGACTCATAAGCTTTTGACTTCATTGTATCGATATACCAGTCGGTCATTAATAAACTTGTGTTCACAATACGAACGTCTGTTCTATAACCTTCAATTTCTTGTAAGTACCACAGCGGGAAAGTATCATTGTCTCCAATAGTAAATAAAATGGCGTTTGGTTCACAAGAGTCTAAATAGGCTCTTGCTGATGAAACAGCAGTACGTTTTCCTGAACGGTCATGATCATCCCAATTTTGAGAAGCCATAAGTACAGGTGCAGCAAGTAAACATGCTGTTATTACTGCTGGAGCAGCAATTTTAGGTTGAATGTATTTTTTAATAGTATCGTAAATTGTATATACCCCAATTCCAATCCAAATCGCAAATACATAGAAGGATCCTACTAGTGCATAATCACGTTCACGTGGTTCAAATGGTCTTTCGTTTAAGTAGATTTTTAAAGCTAAACCGGTAAATAGGAATAAGGCTAAAACTACATAGAAACTCTTTAAGTCTTTTCTAGCATGGAAAAAGAATCCAATTAATCCGATGATAAATGGTAAGAAGAAATATGTGTTTCTTCCTTTGTTATTTTTCCAGTCTGCTGGTAAGTTTTCTTGTGATGTAAGTCTTATTTCGTCAATAAAATTGATTCCGCTTAACCAGTTTCCATCTTTTAGATCATATTCGCCTTGTTTGTCATTTTGTCTTCCAACGAAATTCCACATTAAATATCTCCAATACATATAACCAAACTGATACTCGAACATAAAAGTAAGGTTGTCTATAGTGCTAGGCTTTTCTACGTCTAAATAATGTCCATAACTTTTGAGGAATTTATCATAATCGTCAATTTCTAATTTTCCTGATGCATACGCTGCTCTAAATTCAGAAACCACTTGAAGTAATTCTTCTTCTTCAGCGTATTCTGGTTTTACTTTAAAGTCAAGAACATTGGTGAAACGCATGTAATTTACTGCATGTTCGTTACTCCATAAACGAGGTAAAAAAGCTTTGTGTTTATCATCTGTATTCTGAGATCCGTTTTTGTATTCATTTACAATTACATACTCGCCTTTTTTATAATCTCTCTCGTAATTTGGTTTGTCGTCAGTGTAAGGGTTGTTTTCGTCTAAACCTGCGTAAGTATCAGAGAATTGTGGGCCATAAAATAACTTTTGTTCACCATACTGCTCTCTGTTGTAGTAGGCAAGAACCTCTCTAGCGTCTGAAGGATTGTTTTCGTTAATTGGAGTTTTTGCATTAGCTCTAATGGGTAACATTAACCAAGTTGAGAATCCAATTAATATGAATAAAACGCATAAAATAAGTGTATTGTAGAATACTTTACCATTCTGGCGAGTATATTTTAAGCCAAAATAGAAGAAAGCAATTAATAAAATACTAACAAAAATTGTTCCTGAATTAAAAGGTAATCCTAAGCTGTTTACCATAAATACTTCGGTTGCTCCAAAGAATGTCATTGTCCATGGTAATAATAATTTGAAGATGAACAATAAGATGGAAACTACTACAATGTTTGCAACAATAAAGTTTTTAACAGTTACTTTTTCGTAATGTTTAAAGTAATATAAAAACCCAATTGAAGGAATGGTTAATAAAGCCATGAAGTGAACACCAAAAGATAATCCAACAACCAAGGCAATCAATAATAACCACTTATTCCCTTTTGGTAAATGCATTTCTTGCTCCCATCTAAGGCCAAGCCAAAAAAGTAAAGCAATTAAAAACGTTGCCATAGCATATACTTCTGCTTCTACAGCATTGAACCAAAAACTATCTGAAAAAGTAAATGCCAAAGAACCAACAAATGCACTTCCAAGAATAGCAATACCATTATCTTTATTGACTTCAGTAAATGATGAAACAACTTTTCTTAAGATGATTGTAAGTGACCAAAACAAAAACAATATTGTAAAGGCACTTGAAAATACAGACATCATGTTTACCATTAATGCTATGTTTTCTTTTCCAATAGCAAACATTGAGAAGAAAGCTCCCATCATTTGAAATAATGGTGCTCCAGGTGGGTGGCCAACTTCAAGTTTTGCAGCTGTAGCAATATATTCGCCACAATCCCAAAAACTCATTGTTGGTTCTACAGTTAAAGAATAAACAAGTAATGAAATAAAAAAAGAAACCCAGCCTAAAATGGTGTTCCATTTGTTGAAATTGAATGACATATAATTATGTTTCAGTTTGTGTTTGATGACACAAAGAAACTATTTTTTTGTCTAAAGAAAAGGTTAAAAAAAAATTTTTTGATTTTTTCTTCAAAAATACTTGCAGAAATAAAAAATGGGTGTAAATTTGCACTCGCATTAAGGAATTAATGCAGGTTTAATGGCTCATGGTGTAATGGTAACACTACGGTTTTTGGTGCCGTCTTTCTAGGTTCGAGTCCTAGTGAGCCAACAAAAAAGCTCTGAGAAATCAGAGCTTTTTTTATTTAAAATAGTTTGATAATGAACAACATAAAAAAAGGACTCAATTTTGAGTCCTTTTTTGTTATTTGTTTTTCTCCATAAATTCTTCTGCTTTTTCAACCATATTTTGGCTTCCGCAGAAAAAAGGAACACGTTGATGTAATTCTGTTGGTTGTATTTCCATAATACGCTTATAACCGTCCGAAGCTTTTCCGCCAGCTTGTTCAGCAAGAAATGCCATAGGGTTGCATTCGTATAATAAACGTAATTTTCCGTTAGGGGCTTTTGAGCTTGTTGGATATAAATAAATACCGCCTTTAATCATATTTCTATGGAAATCTGAAACTAAACTTCCTATATAACGAGAAGTATATGGTCTGTCTCCTTCTTCTAACTGACAATATTTAATGTAATCTTTAACACCTTGTGGGAAGTGAATGTAGTTTCCTTCGTTTACAGAATATATCTTTCCGTCTTTAGGAAATTGCATATTTGGGTGAGACAAGTAGAAAGTTCCGATGGCAGGATTTAATGTAAAACCGTTTACTCCATGTCCAGTTGTGTAAACTAACATGGTTGAGGTTCCATAAATCACATATCCAGCTGCGACTTGATTAACTCCAGGTTGTAAAAAATCTTCTAACTGAACAGGAGTTCCAAGAGGTGTTACTCTTCTAAAAACCGAGAAAATTGTTCCTACTGATACATTTACATCAATATTTGATGAGCCATCTAAAGGATCCATCAATACAACATATTTGTTATTGTGACTGTTGTCTGCGCCGGCAACTGTGATAAAATCATCATTTTCTTCAGAACCAATTCCGCAAACAATTTCTCTATTGATTAAGGTTTGAATAAAAACTTCATTTGCGTAAACATCTAGTTTTTGTTGATCTTCTCCTTGGATGTTTTGGTCCCCAGCAGCGCCAACAATATCGACTAATCCAGCTTTGTTTACTTTGTAATTAACTACTTTGGCTGCTAGTCTTATAGAGTTGATAATTCTTGATAATTCACCAGATGAATATTGAAACTCACTTTGTTTTTCGATGATAAATTCACCTAAGGTTTTATTGCGTTCTTCCATGTAAGAAATCGTTGTAGTTTAGTGAGGCAAATATCATGATTTATTTTGTAAATTAAATCACAAAAAACTTCTAATTAAGCCATTTTTATCACCTCAAGATATTTTATATTTGTTAGAAAATTACACACTATGAAAACGATACAAATTGTTGGTTTGGCTGCATTAATGTTCGGCGGAACTTTACATGCCCAAATTAATTTAGGAGAAAAGGCACTTGGTGCAGTTCAAAAAGGAGTTGCTGGTTTCACATTTAGTGATGAAGATGCGGCTAATTTATCTAAAGAAGCTGTTGTGAAAATGGATGCCGAGAATAAAGTGGCTGGTCCAAAAGATGCTTATACAATCCGATTAAATAAAATTTTTGGAAAGCATAGTGCTGAGAACGGATTAAAATTAAACTACAAAGTTTATTTGACTAAAGATGTGAATGCTTTTGCAACTGCAGATGGAAGTGTTCGTGTATTTTCCGGATTAATGGATATTATGGATGATAATGAACTTTTAGCAGTTATTGGTCATGAAATAGGTCACGTTGCTAATCATGATACAAGAGATGCTGTAAAAGCAGCTTATAAAAAAGAGGCATTGGTAGATGCTGTGGCTTCACAATCTGATAAAATTGCAAAATTAACGGACAGTCAATATGCAAAAATTGGAAGTGCAATGATAGATAGTCGCCATAGTCGCCAACAAGAATCTGAAGCTGATCTTTTTTCA
>CBFHBH010000154.1:0-5813 GCA_965653735.1 uncultured Flavobacterium sp.
CATTTGGTAACTACGCTCAAAAGCTCTAAAATCAGGAAAATACAGCATCGAATCGGCATTAAGAATTCCTACAACCGATACGTTATCAAAATCCAGTCCTTTAGCCAACATTTGAGTACCAACTAAAATATCAATTTCTCTGTTTTTAAAACTATCTATTAACTTTTCAAAAGCATACTTCCCTCGGGTTGTATCTTGATCCATTCTTTTGATGTTTTTGTTTGGAAACAGAGCATTTAATTCCAATTCTATTTGTTCTGTTCCAAATCCTTTTGAAGTAAGATCAATACTCGAACAGGCGTGACATCTTGTTGGTTTAGCCATAGTAAAACCACAATAGTGACATCTCAGTTGATTTTTAAATTTATGATATGTCAAACTTACATCACACTGAGTACATTGCGGAACATGACCACAGGTCATACATTCAATTACTGGCGAATACCCCCTTCGGTTTTGAAACAAAATAATTTGTTCTCCTAATGAAAGTGCTTCAGTTATAGATTCAATAAGCGATTGACTAAAATGACCTGTCATTTTTTTTCGGAAATATGCATCTTTTAAATCAACCAAATGAATTTCGGGCAATATAGAATTCCCAAAACGCTTAGTCAATTCAACTAATCCATATTTCTCTTTTTGTGTATTAAAATAGGTCTCAACACTTGGTGTAGCAGAACCTAACAGCACTTTTGCTTCATGAAAATTTGCCAAAACAATAGCAGTATCCCTAGCATGATATCTTGGCGCCGGATCTACTTGCTTAAAAGTTGCTTCATGCTCTTCATCAACAATAACAAATCCTAAATTTTGAAATGGTAAAAAAAGAGCAGATCTCGCTCCTATCACAATTTGTGCCTTTTCGGAATTATTTAAAACCTGATTCCAAACTTCTACCCTTTCATTGTTACTGTATTTAGAATGAAAAACAGCCACTTTATTCCCAAAGTATTTAGTAAGTCTGGTTACTAATTGAGTGGTTAGCGCTATTTCAGGCAAAAGATATAAAACCTGCTTTCCTTCTTTAATAAATTCTTCTATGAGTTTAACATACACTTCCGTTTTTCCGGAGGCAGTAACACCGTGTAGCAGACAAACATCTTTATCTTCTAATGATTTTTTTATTTCTTGAAATGCCTGATACTGATTCTCACTCAGTACAATTTCATTTTCATCAACCTCATCAAAAGAAACCCTATCGTGCTGGATATAATACTCTTCAAAAATTCCTTTATCTATTAAAGCTTTTATGATCGCTGACGAAGCATCTGAATACTCTGTTAGCTGTTTTACAGAAATGGGTGTTTTTTGAGATGCTTTTAACTGAAAATAACTCAGTAATAATTCTTTTTGCTTTTGGGCATTTTTTAAAATCTGAAGTAAATCTTCTAACTTATCACTTGACTCAAATTCAGAAACTAATCGAATATACCGAACTAACTTTGGCTTATATTCTTCAACCATCTCTTCTTGTAAAGAGATAATATTTTTGGTCAAGAGTTGCTGGATAATCGGAAGTACTTTTTTTTTGTTTACAATAGAAGCTGCTTCGCCAATTTTTATTACAGATTGCTGAGACAGCGCTTCTACCAATAGATACTCATCATCTGAAAGTTCATTTTCATTGATTGAAATATCCTTTTTGGAAGATATTACTGTTTCGCTCTCCAACAACAAAGCTGAAGGCAAAGCACTTTTATATACTTCACCAATAGAACACATATAATATGAAGCTATCCACTGCCAATGTTTTAACTGAGTTTCATTGACAATTGGCTTTTCATCAATTATTTGATGAATTTCTTTGGCTTCATATAAAGTAGGTTCATTGTTATGCAATTGCATTATCAAACCTGTGTAGAATTTTGTTTTACCAAAAGAAACCGCCACTCTCATGCCTGGTTTCAAAAAAAGAAATTCCGCTTCTGAAACTTTATAGGTAAAAGTCTGCGGAAGCGAAAGTGGTAAAATAACTTCTACAAAATAATTCATTATTTAGCTCTAACCCATGTTTGAGAACGACCAATAAGAGAAATTCCCATATAGCCTCTAACTTCTAACTTCTCTTTTCCAACAAGTTTCAACATACATTTATATAAACTTCCAGATTCTGGATCTAGAATTTTACCATCTGAATATTCTTCTCCATCTTTAGAAAGTCCTTTAATAATCACAAGTCCCAAAACAGGTTTGTTTTTGTCGGCTCCAGTACATTTAGTACAAGTGTTATTACGTTTTGCCTCATTAAAGATTTCGATTACCTTACCGTACACTTTTCCGTTAGATTCGTAAATCTCTACAATTGATTTTGCCTGATTGGTTTTATCGTCAATTGTTTTCCATTTTCCTAAAACAGATTGAGAATGCATTTGAGAAATACCAAATAACAAGAATAGTAAGAAAGTTTTTTTCATTATAGATGGGGATTTTTAGTAGGATGTTCTTTCAGTTTTGCAATTGAAGCGTCTAATTCGAAGCCCAAGAGTAAAACCATACAGTTAATCCAAAGATAAAACATAAATATTAATAAGGTACCAATTGAGCCATACAGCTCGTTATATTTTGAAAATTTTACAACCCAAATTCCAAAGAAATACGATGATACAACAATAAGAATAGTGGTGAAAACCGTGCCAATTGTAATTAATCGTTTCTTTTTAGATTGTTTTATTCCGTATTTGAATAAAATTGCTGTAACTAACATAATCATTAAGACGATAAAAATATATCTTCCAAATTCTAAAAGAGAAATTTTATCAGAAACACGATTAGTCAATACATCTTGAATAATGGTTTTTTGAATAAATATCTCAAGGACTATGATTGCAGTTACCGTAATAATTAAAACCATTGTAAGCATCAACGAAATTAATAAGGCTACAAAATATTGCCTGAAATAAGCCCTTTTTACAGTCACGTGGAGAGAAGTTTCAAATCCGCTCATAACAGCATTCACTCCGTTAGTCATTAAAAAGACAGATAAAATAACCCCTGAAGAAAGCAATCCAGAATGACTGTTATGCAAAATATCATTGATAATGTTTTTTATCGCATCAAAAGTTGTTGGAGGCACATTTTCCTGAACAAAAGATAGGAAATCATCCTGAAAACCTTGAATTGGTATATAGGGAATCAAATTCAAAATAAACAAGGCAAATGGAAACAAAGCCATAAAGAAGCTAAAAGCAATTGCTGCCGCTCTATAACTAATACCTCCTTGCAAGACTCCAGATAAATAAAAGTCGATAAGACCAAATAACGAAACACCTTGTAGCCATGGCAACTTTATGTTGTCTAAAATGATAACCAGTTGTTTAATTACAGGTATTTTCTTTAAAAAATGTTCAGTTTCGGTAGTCACTTTGGGCAAAATATTAATTAAAATTAATCAATAGCTTTTAAAGACAAATCCATGTTGTAAATGGAGTGCGTTAACGCTCCCGAAGAAACGTAATTTACGCCACATTCTGCATATTCGCGGACAGTTTTTTCGTTGATTCCTCCAGAAGATTCTGTTAAGCATTTATTACCAATCATTTGGACTGCTTTTTTTGTATCCTCAAAATTAAAGTTATCTAATAGTATTCTGTAAACCCCTTCATTTTGCAAAATTTCGGCAACTTCATCAAGATTTCTAGCTTCAACAATAATTTTTAAATCCAGATTTTTCTCTTTCAGATAATTATTTGTTTTCTCAATGGCTTTTGTGATTCCACCCGCAAAATCGTTATGATTATCTTTAAGCATAATCATATCATACAATGCAAATCGATGATTTTCACCACCAGCAATTTTCACTGCCCATTTTTCAAGCGCTCTAATGCCCGGAGTTGTTTTACGAGTATCTAAAATTTTAGTATTAGTTCCCTGTAGTATATCAACAAAGACTTTAGTTTTTGTAGCAATTGCACTCATTCTTTGCATTGCATTCAATACTAAACGTTCAGCTTTCAGGATTGATTGTGAACTACCTGAGACATGAAAAACAACATCACCATACTTTACATTGGCACCATCTTTAATAAATTCTTCAATAACAAGTTCAGAATCTACATATTTAAAAACCATTTTTGCAAATTCGACACCTGCTATAACTCCTTCATCTTTAACCAATAACTTCGCTTTCCCTCTTGCACTTGATGGTATACAAGCTAAAGAGCTATGATCGCCATCACCAACATCTTCACGAATTGCATTGGCGATAATTATTTGTAGCTCCTTTTGAAATTGTTCTTCTGAAATCATATTAAAATGTAATTATAGGCTAAAATACTATATATTTTGAAATATTAAATCTTTTAAAAATCTAAATAGAATTTCAAAGTAATAAGAAAAGTCTGCAATTTTACTATCTGAATAAATTTATTATCTGTAACCTATTAATCTTGAATTGATAAAGATTAAAAAAGTAATCTTATTCGATTTGAAAAAGACATAAACTTAATATCTACTGTAAAACAATTGATTGGTTCATGTATATAAGTACAAAGAATATCTAACAAATTAAAACTCCTTTTTATGGCTCATAATTTTATTATTATTTTAGCAGATAAATATTACTCACAAATCATAAACATACAACCAAATCAGGCAGATATGTATTATTTTATCATACATATAAACCAGTTAGCAGTAAACTTAGACGAACTCGTAAATGAATAAACAAAACTGAAATGGGAAAATTTGATTTAAAAAACTGCCGAAAAGTTTTAGTTTTTTATTTACTTTTAAAGAAATCAAGAAAATTGAAAGTCTTGATTTGAGTATGTAGAATTAAAAACACAATGTCCCAAAACAATTTGACTGTTACAGAAAAAATTGGGCAAAATAATTACAAAAACTAAGCTAAGAACTCTCCATTTTAAATCGGATATGCTGGAATTTGAAAAATTCGAAACAGAAAGACTAATCTTAAAAAAACTTACTCCTGAAGTATTTACCAATTTATTTGAAAATTATTCAGACACTGAGATTAAAAAAGAATTAGGTTTAGCAAATGATAATGAACTAATCATTGAAAGAGAAAAATCTCTAGGCGGATATAAAACATATGATAGAACAATTTTATCTTTTTTATTGATACTAAAAGAAAGTAATGAAGTCATTGGAAGATGTGGTTATCATAATTGGTATCATAATCACCGAAAAGCAGAAATAGGATATGCCTTAAATAATGAAGAACATAAAAGAAAAGGGTATATGACTGAAGCCGTAAGATTGGCTCTTGATTATGGATTTAACTCTATGAAATTAAATAGAATTGAAGCATGTATTGGTCCTCAAAATATTGCTTCAAAAAGCTTAATAAAAAAGTATGGCTTTTCAAAAGAAGGATATTTAAGACAACATTACATTAGAGATGAAGAAATTCAAGACTCTTTAATTTATTCTTTATTGAAAGAAGAATATGAAACTATAAAAAATAATTTTTAAAACTAATATTAGCTACACAAGCAATAAAGTAATACTCTCATAAAAACATACATTAACATGGAAGAATCAACAAACAATTCATCAAAAGATATAACGCCAAAAGTAACAGGTGTTGGTGGGGTTTTCTTTTTTTTCAGACAACCCAAAGGAAACAAGAGAATGGTATGCAAAAAATTTAGGTCTAGAAGTCAATGATTGGGGATCTACATTTAAATCAAGAAACATTAACAATCCTGACGAGATAAATCAGCTGCAATGGACTCCTTTTAAAAATGGTAGCGACTATTTTGCACCATCAAAAAAAGAATTCATGGTGAATTATACTGTTCAAAATATTGAAGGACTAGTTAAAAGTCTTAAAGATAAAGGTGTTACAATAC
>CBFHBH010000155.1:0-5813 GCA_965653735.1 uncultured Flavobacterium sp.
AAGATAATGTAAATAAATATTTGTTTGACAAATCTATATTTGCTCTACCAAAAAATGATTGAAGATTTAAGACATTATAATATCTATTTGTAAGGTTTAGCGGGTTTATTACTTCCTCTCTTAAACCAGTTGAAGCATTATATTGGTATAATGTTTTGTTTCCATCGTTTTTGAAGTTTTGATATGAGTATCCTCCCTGAATATCAAATTCCACCACCTTGTGGTCTGTATGTTTGTATAGCGTTGCCTAAATACTCTTCTTTTATCTTTGATTGTGACGCCTCTAAACCTAAATTAACAACGGCTCTTAAAGCTGGAAAAAAATGAAGTTTATAATCGAACTCTACATTACCTAAAATCTTTTTAATTTGCTCAGGTCTTTTTCTTTGTTCAATTATAGCTAATGGGTTTGTTGGCCCGTCAAGAGTGTAAGCGTTTAATCCAGAGTCGAAGCGATATCCTTGATAATATCCTCCAAACATATTATTTGGGCTTGAAGCATAAATTGGTTTAGTTGGATCCATGTTTACTGCACCTCCAAAAATTCCTCCTTCATCAATACTGTTTTTTTCTGACCATGAACCTTTAGCATTAATATCAATTTTAAGATGATTGTCTAAAAGAGTAGGTGTTAATTTTAATGAAGTGGTAACTCTTTCAAACTCATTGCTTCTAACCAATCCTTCAGCATTAGTGTATCCAACTGATGCTCTAAAAGGTATTTTCTTAAATAAATTTGCCTTTGCACTAAAATTATTATCTGAAGTTACTGAGTTTTGATAAATGGCATCTTGCCAGTTAGTGTCATATAATATTCTCCCTTCGATTTGTGGTGTACTTGGGTCGTCTGTTAAACTATTGTTAGGATCGTCTATTCCTAAATTGTTTGTCAAGGCTGGAAAATTAGTTCTTACGAATTCTGTAAATTCAGTACCACTCATCATGTTAATTTTCTCTCTTGCATGTCCTATGGCTACACTGCTTGAAAAATTAAATTCAGGTTTTCCAGTTGATCCTTTTTTAGTTGTAATGATTATAACTCCATTTGAAGCTCTAGCTCCATAAATAGCTGTAGCAGATGCATCTTTTAAAATACTGAAGGTCTCAATATCGTTTGGGTTTACTAATGAAAGTGGATTTCCATTTCCGGCTGCATTCACAAAATCTACAGGTACCCCATCAATTACTATTAGAGGATTGTTTTGTGCGTTTAAAGATGCTCCACCTCTAATACGAATGTTAGGAGCTGAGTCTGGTGCTCCACCTGCAGTAGTAATTTTAACACCTGGTGCTTTACCAGTTAATAACTGGTCTACAGAAACTACAGGTCCTTTGTTAAAATCTTTGGCTGTAATTAAATCAACTGAGCCAGTTGCATCTTTTTTCTTTACACTACCATAACCAATTACAACTACTTCATCAAGTTTTGAAGATTCTTCTTGTAAACCAATGGTTACATTGCTTTGTCCTGTAAATGTTATTGTTTGTTCAGAAAATCCTAAAAAGGAAAAGGTGATAATATCCCCTTGTTTTAAATTTGTTAATGTAAAGCCTCCATCAAAACCAGTGGAAACTCCATTAGTTGTTCCTTTTACAAGTACGTTTACCCCTGGTAATGGTTCCCCTAATTTTTTGTCGGTAACAATTCCGGATAACTTGCTCTGAGCAAGTAAAGTAGCGGGTAGCATGAGTAGTAAAAGTAAAAACTTGTTATACAATGTTTTCATACAATTTGTTTAGGTTAAAAATTGATTTTAAAACACATGTTTTTTACTTCGAATGTTAAATTTAGTTAAATATTTTGTCAAATTTCACGAACACTTGTTAAATATGCTTTCGAAAACGTTTTCGTGTTAAAAACTTTTATTAAAAAGCATTTTTTTTGTAGGTAAAATTGTCATTCCAAAAAATATAATCTACTTTTATTTTCAAATCAATATTTTTCAAAAACCATTAATGTAAAAGAAAATTACTTTAAAACAAATTGCAAAAGAGCTAGATGTCTCAATATCAACTGTTTCTAAATCGTTGAAAAACAGTACTGAGATAAGTGAAGATACCCGTGAAAAAGTACAGGCCTTTGCAAAACTGTATAATTTTAAACCTAATAATATAGCCTTGAGTTTGAAGAATAGGAAAACAAAAACCATTGCCGTTATAATTCCTGAAATTGTGCATCATTTTTTTGCTACAGTTATTAGTGGTATTGAAAGTGTAGCCAATGAAAATGGATATAATGTTATAGTATGTCTTTCAGACGAATCTTTTGACAAAGAAGTAATCAATATGGAGATGTTGGCAGGAGGAAGTATTGACGGATTTATAATGTCACTATCAAAAGGAACACAATCGAGAGGAGATTTTCATCATATTCAAGAAGTTATCAATCAAGGAATGCCAGTTGTTATGTTTGACAGAATAACAAATGATATTTTTTGTGATAAGGTAATTATTGATGATAAAACAGCAGCACAAGATGCGGTGAATTATTTAATTTTTAAAGGTGAAAAGAAGATAGGCTTAATAACTACAGTTGATTATGTGAGTGTTGGTAAGTATAGAACCGATGGTTATATACAGGCACTTAGACAAAATAACTTGATAGTGAAAGACGAACTTATTCTGAAAATAGAAGATATTGATAATTGTGCTATTGAAATAGAAAATTATATCAGAGAAAATGATATTGACGGAATTTTTGCTGTAAACGAACTTTTTGCAGTAACAGCAATAAAAGCGGCGAGAAAGCTAGGTAAAAATGTTCCTGAAGATTTATCTGTTATTGGGTTTACTGATGGCATTATCTCAAATTATTCAACACCATCAATAACGACAGTTAGCCAAGATGGGATTATCATGGGCCAAAAAGCAGCTAAACTTCTTATAGATAGACTAGAAAACGACGATGATGACGAGTTTTATACAACAGAAATTGTAGAGACACATTTAGTCGAAAGAGAGTCAACAAAATAAAAAAGTTATTAAGACTCTAACGTTGTAGTGCCTTATTTTTAGGGATATGCAGTTTTTGAGGCATACAATCAATTTAAATCTTTATTATATTTACGTAATAATTATCAAACACATACTTTTTTACTTCGAAACTAAAAATATGTATTGATAAGCAAATATCGCTTGTCGTAGTATAAACTTTAAATTACGATAATGGAAAAGCGTAAATTAGGTTTCTGGGAAATTTGGAACATGAGTTTCGGTTTCCTAGGGATACAGTTCGGTTTTGCTCTACAAGGAGGATTTATGTCAAGAATCTTCCAGACTTTGGGTGCAGAACCGCACGACATACCCGGGCTGTGGATTGCAGCGCCTTTAACTGGCTTGATAGTTCAGCCTATCATTGGGTATTTAAGCGATAATACTTGGTCGCCACGTTTCGGGCGTCGAAAACCTTATTTTTTAATTGGAGCCGTTTTAAGCTCATTTGCTTTATTTTTTGTTCCCTATTCTTCTGCACTTTGGATTGCGGCAGGTTTTTTATGGATTCTTGATGCTTCAATTAATGTAAGTATGGAGCCATTTAGAGCTCTGGTTGCAGATAAACTGCCAGATTCTCAACGTTCGTATGGTTTTGTATTACAAACGTTAATTATTGGTATAGGAACTTGGATAGCTTCAAATTTGCCTTGGTTGGTAAATAAAATGGGATTTGAAGATACTTCAGCGCCAGGAGTTATTCCAGAATATGTAAAAATTGCTTTTGGGATAGGAGCTTTGGTTTTTTTAATCAGTATCTTATATACTGTATTGACTACAAGAGAGTATCCTCCAAAAGACATTGAAGCTTTTAAAACTGAAAAGAAAGAAAAGAATTTTTTTGGCGACTTATTCACTTCTTTAAAAGAAATGCCCTCAACAATGAAAAAACTTGGAATAATCCAGTTTTTTAGTTGGTTTGCTTTTTTTACCATGTGGAGTATGGCTACGCCAGCTTTAACCGAACATGTTTTTAATTCTCCCGCACCAAACAAAGAAGCTTTTGATTTTACGACAGTAGGTCAACAAGAAGCATTTGATGCCGCGAACAAATTATTTCAAACGGCTTCTGATAAAGTTGGGTCTGCAATGGGACTGTACGGATTATCATCTATGGCATTTGCATTACTATTAACTTTTTATGCTGCAAAAAGAAGTGTAAACAGAAAATATGTACACATGTTTTCTTTAGTAGCTGGAGGATTAGGATTTTTGCTCATGGGATTCATCAAAGAACAATCAATGCTTAATGTTTGCTTTTTATTAATAGGACTTTCATGGGGAAGTATATTGTCAATGCCTTATGCCATGTTGTCAAGTTCTGTTAATGAAAACAAGATGGGAATGATGATGGGGTTGTTCAATATGTTTATTGTAATTCCTCAGATCATTGCTTCATTGGGAGGAGTCAATACATTGTCAAAACTCTTTGGTGATTCGGCAATTGCCGCTCTTGGAGGTGTAAATGAACTTTCAAAGTTATTTGGTACTACAGCAATAGCTCCAATGTTATTAGCTGGAACATCACTTATTCTAGGAGGGTTAAGTAATTTTTTAATCACAGAAGAAAAAGCAATCAAAGGGTAATGAGTAAAAAAGCTTTCATTTTCGATTTAGATGGTGTAATTGTCGATACGGCAAAATACCATTTTATGGCTTGGCAAAAATTGGCCGACAGCCTTGGTATTTTATTTACACCAGAACACAACGAAGAATTAAAAGGAGTGAGTAGAGTACGTTCTTTAGAAATTATATTAGGACTAGGGAATGTAACTGCTACAGCAGGAGAAAAACAAAAGTGGCTGACTCAAAAAAACGAAGATTACCTGTCTTATGTGGAAAAGATGGATGCTTCAGAAATTTTACCAGATGTTAGAGAAACTTTAGAATTTATAAAAGAAAAAGGTCAACATATTGCATTAGGATCGGCTAGTAAAAATGCAAGACCTATTCTTGAAAAAGTAGGTTTATTACATTTTTTTGATGTTATAGTAGACGGTAATGATGTAGCTAACGCAAAACCAGATCCAGAAGTTTTTGTAAGAGCTTCAAAACTCTTGGGAGTTAGTAACGAAGATGCGATTGTTTTCGAAGATTCAGTGGCAGGTATTCAGGCAGCCAATATTGCTGGAATGCTAAGCATAGGAATTGGTGAAAAAAGTGTATTGAAAGAAGCAAAGTATTGCTTTCCTAATTTTTTACACATGGATACCAGTTTCATCGAAACACTGATTAAAAATTAAGATTTAAGATTTAAAAAAATGAACCAAGATTATATTATACCAAATAATTGGTCCATCATAGAGGAAGGATTTGATGCCGATAGAGTAAAGTCATCTGAAAGTTTGTTCAGTATTGGAAACGGAGCCATGGGGCAACGTGCTAATTTTGAAGAAGCGTATTCAGGTAAAACATTTCAAGGGAGTTATATCGCAGGGGTTTATTATCCTGATAAAACCAAAGTAGGATGGTGGAAAAACGGTTATCCCGAATATTTTGCCAAAGTATTGAATGCTCCTAATTGGATAGGAATCAATATTGAGGTGAACGGAGAGAATCTAGATTTAGCAAAATGTAAATCGGTTTCAAATTTCCGTAGAGAACTTAATATGCAGGAAGGAATTTATTATCGTTCTTTCGCAGCAATTTTACAAAACGGAACCGAAATAAAAGTAAATGTCACCCGATTTTTATCTTTAGATATAGATGAATTGGGAGTTATTAAGTACGAAGTAACACCAGTTAATAATGATGCAAAAATTGTTTTCAATCCATACTTAGATGCCGGAATTGAAAACGAAGATACTAACTGGGAAGAAAAA
>CBFHBH010000156.1:0-5804 GCA_965653735.1 uncultured Flavobacterium sp.
ATTTGTTTTAAAAGAATACCTGACATTACTAAAAGAAGATAATGAACTCGACTCATTAATTTCTGATTTGCTATTCAGCATGAATATTATACCAATTTCAAAGCCGCAGAGAGGAAGACAATATGGTGTAGATATTGCTGCTATTGGTAAGGATAGTGATGGCATACAAAAGACTTTTCTAATTGCTGTTAAACAAGGAAATATTACTAGAAATATTTGGGATAGCAATCCAACATCTGTAAGGCAAACATTGAACGAAATTTTAGAAGTCTATATTCCTAGAATTCTAACTAAAACCCAAAAAACTCTTCCAAAAAAAATCATAGTTTGTACAAATGGAGAACTTGAACAGTCAGTACAATTAAACTGGAATAGTTATATTGATGAAAGATCCAAGCCAAATGATGTTGAATTTGATTTTTGGGGAATTGATAAAATTGCATCTTTCATTGATGGATATTTATTACCTGAACAAATATTTCCGAATGAATACAAAATTTTATTACGAAAAACTCTTGCTTTTCTTGATTTAGCAGACTACGATTTGAACCATTATTATTCGCTATTAAACAAACTATTTGATACTAAAACAAATAAGAAAAAAGATGTTTTAAAAATCTTAAGAATAACTAGGATTTGTTTTAACGTGGTTTTTAAATGGTCTAAAGATGCTCAAAATTTAAAGCCTGCTATTATTGCTTCTGAACGAACTGTTTTATTAACATGGAATTGGTTACGGGAGAATAATTTGTTGCAAGAAGATTACACTCTAAAGGAATTCTATGACATACATAATTTAAAAATTACGATTGGACGAGAATATTTTCTAAAAACCAGGCACCATTTATATGTTGAACATGCTTTATCCAAATATTCACGAAATCAACTGGAATACTCACTAACTGTTTGGGAGCAAATGGGAATTCTTAGCTCAATTGCTCTAACAGAAATATGTGAAGGTCAAATATATCTTTCACAAGATATGAAAAAACATGCTGCTACTTGTTTTTCAAACGCAAATGAATACACAATAGGACTAAAATTTTTAATCAATAATAATCCTCCTTCAAGTTATCCTGAATATGATGAACATTTAATAGAAATTTCATTGGCTTTAATTCTCTTACATAAAGCAAAAGAACTAGATTTTGCTAAAAGTTGGTTAGCTAGTTTAATTTCTGGTTTAAACAACTATTACAAACTGAAAAGATTTATACCATTATTTAATACTGATTATGAAAAACTTGTAGAAATTCATAATGGAGAAACTATTTCAGAACCTAATTCTTCAATGCTTATACCTCTTTTAGCTGAATGGGCTATAATTTTGAATGAACCAATATTATATAATTTAACTAAAAAGTTAGTAACTGATAATTACCCAGAAATTGATCTACAGATTTGGTTCCCAGAAACAACCTCTGAAAATTATTTATTTACTGAGAATATGAGTCGAAAAAGTGGACACACAAAATGCTCAATAAAACTATATGATAATATTGAAGATTATAAAAAAGAAATGTTAGAGGAAAAAACTTTATTATATGATGAAAAGGATTTTTCAATTATTAAAAATTATTTTTACTATTTAGGTTATATATCATCAAGACACTATCGCTCTAACTTATTACCTTTATTCTGGAGAGAATTCTTAAACTAGTTAAAATATAGAAACTTTACCAAATATGTTGAATTATCTAATGGTGAGAAAATTTAAAAAAGTTTTAATTAATAAAGCTAAGTCTGTTTAATGGGTAAACATGTATGAAAATAAATGTAAATTTTACTCTAGTTATAACGAGAGTTGGTGGAATAGGAAAAGGAAATGAAAGACGCTTGAGGCGTCTTTTTTTTATTTGCGGAAAACCGTAATAATGCTTTTAAGATTATATTTACATTTAACAGAAAATTCATATATTTAGAAGTAATGGGAAATACTATACTAAACTCCACCATAAAAAATAAACCATGAAAATTGACTTCGTAAGGATAAAAAATTTCAGAAAACTTAAATGTTGCAAAATTGAGTTTTCTGACAAAGAAACTATATTTGTTGGGGCAAATAATAGCGGAAAAACAACTGCTATGGACGCACTGATTACTTTTTTAGAAAAAAAAGATTTTAAAACTCAAGATTTCACAATTACAAATTGGACAGAACTAAATAGGATTGCTGAAGAATGGGTTATAAAAGAAACTTTAGAAAATGAGGATAAAAGCATCAAACTGCTTGAACCGTATTTGCCCTCATTAGATTTATGGTTTAATGTTGATATTACAGAATTACGATATGTAAGTCATATTATACCTTCACTTGATTGGAATGGAGGTTTGTTAGGTTTAAGATTAGTATTGCATCCTAAAAACATAGAAACACTAATTGAAGAATATAATCTTGCGAGAAAAAAGGTAATAGATCTTAAAACAAAATCAGGAAAAGCTGTAGAACTTTGGCCTATGAGTTTTTGGCAATTTTGTGACAAGAAGCTAAATACTTTGTTTGAAATAAAATCATATCTATTAGATCCTGATAAATATGATGAAATTCAGGATTTATCTGATAACAGTGTAGAACTTGAAGGTAATCCTTTAAATGGTTTAATTAAAATTCACACAATAAATGCTCAGCGAGGTTTTAGCGACGCTAATTCCGATAATCCAGAATCTAGTAGTACTAAATCCTTGTCTTCTCAACTTCGTTCTTATTATGACAAACATTTAAACCCTTCAATTGAACCTAATGAAAAAGATTTAGAGGCACTTGAAAAACTAAATGAGGCAAAAGTTACATTTGATAATAATTTAACTTCAAGTTTTGAAGCTCCACTTAGGGAGTTAAGTGACTTAAATTACCCTGGATTTGGTAATCCACAAATAACATTGGCATCACTTATTAAGGCTACAGATGGTTTAGATCATGATTCAGCAGTTAGATACAATTTAGCCGAAGGACTCACATTGCCAGAAAAATATAACGGTTTAGGTTATCAAAATTTAATTTCTATTGTTTTTAAATTAATTCGATATCGTGATGAATGGATGATGAATGGTAAAAATATATTAGAAAAAGATAATATAATAGAGCCGATCCATTTAGTGCTAATAGAAGAACCCGAAGCTCATTTACATGCACAAGTACAACAAGTTTTCATAAAAAAAGCATATGAGATTTTAAGAGCACATGAACATTTAGGAATCAAAACAGATTTTACTACTCAGCTAGTAATCAGTACCCACTCTAGTTACATTGCACATCAAAAATTTGAAAGTTTAAGATATTTTAAAAGAAATAATAGTACAACAACAACGCCTACGTCTGAAGTGTTGAGTATAAAATCAGTATTCGATTCAACTATACCAGAAGAAAAAGAAACTGAAAAATTTGTAATAAGATATTTAAATACGACACATAATGATTTGTTCTTTGCAGATGCTACGATTTTAGTTGAAGGTCCAGCTGAAAGAATGCTTATTCCTCATTTTATAAAAAATCATCACGAAATTCTTGACAGTTGCTACATAACAATTTTAGAAATAGGTGGAAGTCATGCACATAGATTAAAACCGCTTATTGAAAAACTTGGATTAATTACTTTAATTATCACAGATTTAGATTCTCAAGAAAAGTATTCAGATACTTCATCAGTCCCTCCAAAAGATAAATACAAAAAATGCCAACCCAAATTAAAAAATCATCAAATTACTAATAATGACACTTTAAAAAATTGGAACCCTAAGTTAACAAAGGTTGATGAGCTGATAAAATTAGACTTTGAGGAAAAATTGTTGACAGATTATCCTATTAGAGTTGCTTATCAATCCGAAATTGATTTAGTAGGAGTTAAAGTGTATCCTTATACATTAGTCTTAGAAAATATTGAAAAGTTTAAAAAAATTGAAGCTACATCAGGTTTGTTAAAAAAAATGGTTAAAGCCGTTAATGAAGATAATCCAAATAATGTTGCAGAAAAAGCTTATCTAGCTATAAATAGTGATGGTGTAAAAAAAGCTGAATTTGCCCTAGACGTATTGTATTTCGAA
This sequence comes from uncultured Flavobacterium sp., assembly GCA_965653735.1. Lineage (GTDB taxonomy): Bacteria > Bacteroidota > Bacteroidia > Flavobacteriales > Flavobacteriaceae > Flavobacterium. The sequence continues at coordinate 4,042 of CBFHBH010000156.1, forward strand.
GCACCCGAAGAATTAAAAGTACCAACTTACATTAAAGAAGGTTTAGATTGGTTAGAAGATGTATTAAAACCTATAAAAAATATTGTTGAATCTGAAACTGTAACATCATGATAGCTGAAAATAATGACATTGATTTACAAATTGATGAGGATATTTTTAATTATCTCTAAAGAGTTTCTTTCTTTTTGCAGGTGCTGGTTCTGGTAAAACAAGTACGTTAGTTAATGTTTTAACTAAATTCAAGGAAACTTATGGGAAAGACTATAAACTACGTAATAGAAAAATAGCGATTATTACATATACCAATGCTGCTGCTAATGAAATTAATCATAGATTATCTTATGACTCAATTTTTGAAGTAAGTACAATACATAGCTTTTGCTGGGAATTAATTAAAAACTTTACTGTAGATATAAAAAAATGGGTTGAAAAAGAGACGAATGAATCTATTATCGATCTTGAAGACAAGTTATCAAAAGCTAGAGATCCTAATAATAAAACTGCTATATCTAACAAGAAAAAATTAGAATCTAAGAATAAAAGATTGCTTACTTTACCATCGATAAATAAGTTTGTTTATAATCCCAATGGTGACAATTATACCAAAGCATCATTAAATCATTCTGAAGTCATATCAATAGCTTGTCATTTTTTAGCTTCGAAAGATTTATTTAAGCAGGTATTAATAAATAAATATCCGATTGTTTTAATCGATGAAAGTCAAGATACTAAGAAAGATTTAATTGAAGCTCTTTTCAAGATTCAATCTGTATATAGAGAATCTTTTTCACTAGGATTATTCGGCGATACTATGCAACGTATTTATACTGATGGTAAAGAGAAACTTGGAGAGGAGCTACCTGAAGATTGGTTGAAACCAGCCAAACAAATGAATCATCGATCAAAATCTAGAATTATTGAATTGAACAATAAAATTAGAAAGGAGATTGATGGTCAACAACAGTTAGCTAGAGTTGAAAAGTCAGGTGGGACTGTTAGATTTTTTATTGTCCCAAGAGGATTAGAAAAAATGACAGTAGAAAAAAAGATAAAAGAAAGTATGATTGAATTTGCTGAAGATGAAAAATGGAATGATGATAGTTCTATTAAAACTCTAACTCTAGAACATCATATGGCAGCGAATAGAATGGGGTTTGGAAATTTTTTTAATCCTTTATACCAAGTTGATAAATTAAAACAAGGCTTACTGCAAGGTAATTTATCTTCTGTCAATTTCTTTATAAAGACGATACTACAATTATATCATGCTAATAAAGCAAATAATAGATTCGAAATATCAAATATTGTAAAACGAGATTCTCCTATCTTTGACAAAAGATATATTATTGATGCAGAGGACAAAAAAGCTATCTTAAATAAAGCTAAAACAAGTGTTGACAAGTTATTGAAATTATGGAAAAATGATAAGCAACCAACTTTAATGGAGATACTATTGGAGGTTAGGGAATCAGGAATATTTACTATTCCAAGTGATTTAAGCATCTCTATTGACAGGACAAAAAGTTTAGGGGAAGAGGAAGAAAATGAAGAAGATGAGGATGATGGTAAAGTATTATTAGCTTGGGATGTAGCATTAAATGCCAATTTTGATGAAATAATCAGATACAATGATTATATATCTGGCAGTTCAAATTTCGGAACTCATCAAGGAGTTAAAGGATTAGAGTTTGAAAGAGTCTTGGTAATTATTGATGATGAAGAATCTAAAGGATTTATGTTCAGCTATGACAAACTGTTTGGTA
>CBFHBH010000157.1:0-5797 GCA_965653735.1 uncultured Flavobacterium sp.
ATTTCATCAACATTTAAATCACCACCAGTACCATAGTAACTTTTCAACAAAGGAGAAACCGCTTTGTACCAACGTTGTAAAACTTCTTTTTTACGTGGATCGTTTGGATCAAAATTAATCCCTGATTTTGCTCCTCCTATCGCTGGTCCAGAAACAGAGAATTTAACCTCCATCGTTTTTGCCAATGAAAGAACTTCGTTCATGTCTAACCCTTTTCGCATACGAGTTCCACCTCCGGCAGCTCCTCCTCTTAATGAGTTTATAACTGTCCATCCCTCGGCATCAGTTTCAGGATCTTTCCAATTAAATACTACTTCAGGTTCTTTATTCTCGAATTTTTTTAATAGTTCTTTCATTATGTTGCGTTTGGTTAATTTGTTGCAAATATAAAAAAATAGAATAATGCAAAATCGCATTATTCTATTTCATTTCTTTAAATCAATATGTATTAGTTAGATTTTCCCAACAATTCATTTTTTAATTTATCATCAACTGGTTTATCAGATAGCCAAATACCAAATAATGCTTTCTTGAAGTCAGTTCCTTGAATTTTTCCTTTGAATTTATCATTCTTAAAAATATGAACTGAAGTATCAGTAGGATTATAAATTAAGTTGAAAACATCTTTTTCTACAATCTCATCACTTAAATATTTCTTTAATTCTTCAATTCTAGGTCTTAATTCGTTTAAGTTATCACCTGCAGATTTTTCAAAACCAATTTCCATATTTCTTGTCAATTTTCTAGATGAAACTAACGAAGATGTGATTTGGATACGAATTGCCATTTCAGAATCGCTATCTAATATATCTTTTGCATCTTGAGAAAGTCTAGATAAATATAATGCTTGAACATATACATCAACGAACATTTTTGAACGTGTTCCGAATCCATTAAGCTCTAAAGTTTTATTTTCAAAAGAAATTGTTCTTGGAACAACTACTCCATCTTGTTCAAATTGAGTTTGAGCAGAAGCTGTAAATGACTGAATCCCAAATAGTAGGAAAAACAAAGATAAAAGGGCATTTTTCATTGTGAGGTTTTTAAAAAATTTGCGCAAAATTAAGCATTAAAATTTTACTAAAAACCCTTAAAATGTTAAAAAAAATAAAAAATTAAACCTCATAAATTTCTCCAGAACTATGATCATATCCTGCTCCTGTCACACTCGATAAAACATTCACTTCATTTCTCATTCTTAAAACCCCAAGTAACGCAAAAATCAAAGCTTCTTTAAACTCAATCGTCTTTGAATCAGGCACTTTAACCTTTAATTCCGGGAGATAAGATTTCATCCTTTCCAAAAGAAACTTATTATAAGCACCACCACCAGTTACAAGCAACTTTCCATCTTTAATAGGTAACGCATGAGAAATTTGAAAAGCCACATGCTCAACAAATGTTCGTAGTTTATCTTTTTCAGATATAGAATACGTCTCCATTAATGGAAGAATTTCGGTTTTTACAAATTCAAAGCCTAAGGATTTTGGATATTTTTTTTGGTAAAAATCAAAATCATTTAGCTCAGTTAGTAATTCATTATTTATAGAACCATTCTTCGCAATTTCCCCTCCATCATCATACTTATATCCCAATTTTTCGGCGTAAAAATTTAGAACAGTATTAACTGGTGAAATATCAAATGCTATTCGCTTACCGTTTTCTTCAAAAGAAACATTTGAAAAACCTCCTAAATTCAAGCAATAATCATAATCTGAAAATAAAATCCTATCACCAATAGGAACCAAAGGCGCTCCTTGTCCTCCTAGTTTCACATCTTGAACTCTAAAATCACAAACAACTTTTTGATTGATCAGCTTAGCAATTTGAGGTAAATTTCCAATTTGAAGTGTTATACCTTTTTGAGGTTGATGCAATATGGTATGACCGTGTGAGCAAACAGCATCCAGATTTTCGATTTTATATTTACCAATAAAGTCTGAAATTACTTTTGACAATAGACTTGTATAGTCTTCGTTTAACTCTACTAATTCGGTCTCAGAAAAATCAACAGCATTCTTTAATATACTTATCCATTCATCCGAATAAGACACTGTTTCACTTTCATGGATTTTAAAGTCCCATTTACCATCTTTAATTATAAAATTTATATGTGCTAAATCGACACCATCAAGTGAGGTTCCCGACATAACACCTACAACGTTATAGCTTTCATTTTGCATGGGTTAAAATTAACAATTCTTATTGAAAAATTGGTTTAAATGGCTATATTTGAAAACTTTTTAAAAAATTACAAACAAACACAAAATAAGATGAACTTTAACTTATCTGAAGAGCAATTAATGATTCAGCAAGCGGCGAGAGATTTTGCTCAAACTGAATTACTTCCTGGAGTGATTGAAAGAGACGAACACTCTATTTTTCCTACTGAACAAGTAAAAAAAATGGCTGAACTAGGTTTTCTAGGTATGATGGTAGATCCAAAATATGGCGGAGCTGGACTTGACAGTGTTTCTTATGTTTTAGCAATGGAAGAAATTGCAAAAGTTGATGCTTCTGCTGCAGTAATCATGTCTGTAAACAACTCTTTAGTTTGTGCAGGTCTAGAAAAATATGGTTCTGAAGAGCAAAAAGTAAAATATTTAACACCACTTGCAAAAGGAGAAGTAATTGGAGCATTCTGTTTATCTGAACCAGAAGCTGGTTCTGATGCTACTTCACAAAGAACAACAGCAATTGATATGGGCGATCATTATTTAGTAAACGGTACTAAAAACTGGATTACTAATGGTGGTACTGCTTCAACATATTTAGTAATTGCTCAAACTGATGCTTCAAAAGGACATAAAGGAATTAATGTTCTTATTGTTGAAAAGGGTATGCCTGGTTTTGAAGTTGGTCCAAAAGAAAAGAAAATGGGTATTCGTGGTTCTGATACACATACATTATTATTTAATGATGTAAAAGTTCCAAAAGAAAATAGAATTGGAGAAGACGGTTTCGGATTCGCTTTCGCAATGTCAACTTTAAACGGAGGTAGAATTGGTATTGCATCTCAAGCATTAGGTATTGCTCAAGGTTCTTATGAATTAGCTTTAAAATATGCTCAAGAGCGAGTTGCTTTTGGTAAACCAATTTTCCAACATCAAGCAATTGCTTTCAAGTTAGCAGATATGCATGTAAAAACTACAGCTGCACGCTTATTAGTTCATAAAGCTGCTGCAGAAAAAGATCAAGGTCTAGACATTGCACACTCTGGAGCTATGGCTAAATTATACGCTTCTGAAGTGGCGCTAGAAGTTGCAAATGATGCAGTTCAGATTCATGGAGGTAATGGTTATGTTGCAGAATACCATGTTGAAAGAATGATGAGAGATTCTAAAATCACTCAAATTTATGAAGGAACTTCAGAAATCCAAAGAATTGTAATTTCGAGAGGGTTAGTAAAATAATCTTTCTTTATAAAACAATAAATAAAAAAAGGCTGGTTTACACCAGCCTTTTCCATTTTAAAACTAAAACACTTATTTCTCTGAAATAACTTTTAAAACACTTTGACCTTTGTCTGTAGTCACTTTAACAAAGTACAATTGAGCCTCACCAACGTTGAATTTTGGTATAATTGTAACTTCTTTATTAAAGTAGGCATTGTTGTCATCTTGTGACATTAATAAAGTTCCTGTTGAATTGTAAATATCAATTTTTGCTTTTGTAATATCTTCAAATTGATATCTAATAGTCAGTTGGTCTTTAAATGGTACTGGATAAACTGTGAATATAGGCTCATGATTTATAACTGAGTTATAAACAAGTGTTGGCAATGCAATTTGAAGTGGCACTCTAACTCTACATTGATCAAATGCATTATTTATTGCATCTACAGCTTTATTTACATCTGAATGATTTAAACCTCCAATATTAACTCCACCTAAAGCATCATTAGCTAGATTAAACAAATTACCAACTGTTGCTCCACCATGGGCTGCAAGATAGTTTATAACTGAAGCTGGAATTGTGAATTCTTTATAAGTACCTGGAATAGGAACATTAGAACCACAAGCCACATCTTGAGTTGCAAACTTAACTTCCAATGCGAAACTAAGAAGTGTTGGATCCACATGAGTGTTGAAGAACAATGTCATTGTTTGACTCAATAAGTTATTATTAATTGCTCCTGTTTTTGGACCTGACTTGGTAAGTGGATTATTATCATTTCTCCATGAAGATGGTACAGCTGCAGGATTATCGTAGTAATCATATCCTACCAATGCTCTTGGTGTACCACCACCTGGTAGCATAATAAAGATTTTATTATTTGCAATATTAGCAGCTCCTGTAATATCAGAAGAGAAGAGTCTAAAATAATTTCCTGTTGCTACTCTACCAAAATCAAATGTACCTCCAACATCGGTTATAGCGTCCAACATAATTAAATAATCATTTGTTGGAGCTCCTTCAACTGTACAAGCACTACCATTATAATCACCATAGTATCCTTGTGTATAAGTACAATGAGGTCCATCACAAGGAATAGCACTAACTCTAATTTCTGCACTATCTCTACAATCATTACGATCTAATACAACAACTGTATGTAGTCCAGCACCAAGATTGTTAAATACATGTGGTGAAGTAGCTGAAACAAACTGTCCTCCATCAATATTAATCATATAACCACCTACACCTCCTGAGAAAGTTGCGGTTATACTACCTGTATTAGTTCCTTCACAATTTTCAGGTTGTGATGTCAAAGAAAGTTCAACTGCTGATGGTTGACCTACTTGTTCACTACCATTATAAGTACAATTGTTTGCATCTCTTACAATCCAAGGATAGTTTCCAGCTGCAAGGTTATTGTAAACAACTCCTGAAACTTGTGAAACAAATCCGCCTCCATTGAAGTTTACCATGTAAGGACCTGTACCACCACTAAAGTTTATAGTAACTGATCCAGTAGAACCTCCGTTACAAAGTACATCATCGTGAGAATCACTGGCTTGTATAGCAGATGGTTGACCAACTGTTTCACTTCCTTCAAAAATACAGTTATTAGCATCTCTTACAATCCAAGGATAGTTTCCGGCTGCAAGATTGCTGTAAACAACTCCTGAAACTTGTGAAGTAAATCCGCCTCCATTGAAGTTTACCATATAAGGACCTGTTCCTCCACTAAAGTTCAATGTAACTGAACCCGTAGAACCTTCGTTACAAAGCACATTAGTATGTGAATCACTGGCTTGAACAGCAGATGGTTGACCAACTGTTTCACTGCCTTCAAAAATACAGTTATTGGCGTCTCTTACAATCCATGGATAATTTCCTGCTGCAAGGTTACTGTAAACAACTCCTGAAACTTGGGATGCAAATCCGCCTCCGTTAAAGTTCACCATATATGGACCAGTACCACCACTAAAGTTTATAGTAACCGATCCGGTTGAACCTCCATTACAAAGTACGTTGATGTGAGAATCACTAGCTTGTAATGCATTAGGCTGACCTACTGTTTCACTACCTTCAAAAATACAGTTATTGGCATCTCTTACAATCCAAGGATAATTTCCGGCTGCAAGATTGCTATAAACCACTCCTGAAACTTGTGAAGCAAATCCACCTCCGTTGAAGTTTACCATATAAGGACCTGTTCCCCCACTAAAATTTATAGTAACTGATCCAGTTGAACCTCCGTTACAAAGAACATCAGTATGAGAATCACTAGCTTGTAATGTAGATGGTTGACCTACTGTTTCACCACCTTCATAAGTACAGTTATTAGCATCTCTTACAATCCAAGGATAGTTTCCGGCTGCAAGGTTACTGTAAACAACTCCTGAAACTT
>CBFHBH010000158.1:0-5796 GCA_965653735.1 uncultured Flavobacterium sp.
AGAGCAGGAATTATAGTTGGTTCAGGAAGTTCTTCTTTTGAAATAATTAGAGATTTATGTGAAAAATTACCCGTGATGATAACCCCTAAATGGGTTTTAACAAAATCACAACCCATAGCCATTCGTGATGTTATACAATATTTATTGGGAGTGGTAAATAATGAACAATGTTTTGGTAAATCTTTTGATATAGGAGGACCAAATATTTTGACATACAAACAAATGATGCAATTGTATGCAAAAATACGAGGATTAAAAATTATTATCGTAGGAGTTCCTTTTATGTCGCCAAAATTATCTTCTTATTGGCTTTATTTCGTCACTTCTACAAGCTTTAAACTTGCAAAAAGTTTGGTAGACAGTATGAAGGTTGAAGTCATTTGTAAAAATAACGATTTACAAAAAATGTTAGGCATAAAACCAATTTCTTATACAGATGCAATTAAGTTAGCTTTTAAAAAAATAGAACAAAATTTGGTTGTGTCGAGCTGGAAAGACAGTTTATCTAGTAGTAATAGTTTAAATTTAAGAAGCTATGTGGAAGTTCCAAAATATGGATGTTTAAAAGATTACCAAAGAATGAAATTGTATAATGTTAGCTCAGCTTTAAATAATATTTGGTCAATTGGTGGAGAAAAAGGTTGGTATTATGGCAATTGGTTATGGAAAATCAGAGGCTTTATAGATAGACTGTTTGGAGGAGTTGGTTTGCGAAGAGGAAGAACCAATCCAAATCATTTGGATAATGGCGATTCTTTGGATTTTTGGAGAGTTATATTGGCAGATAAAGATAAAAAGAGATTACTTCTTTTTGCCGAAATGAAAGTGCCAGGTGAAGCTTGGCTGGAATTTAAAATAGATGAAAATGACATACTACACCAAATAGCCACTTTTAGACCTAAAGGAATTTTAGGTAGACTATATTGGTATAGTATGTTACCTTTTCATTTTTTTATTTTTAAAGGAATGATAAAAAATATAGCGCTCCAAAATTAACCTAGCCATCCCTCTCTGTCTAGACTTCTGTACTGAATAGCTTCTGCGATATGATGTGATTTAATTGCTTCTGAGTTTTCTAAATCTGCAATGGTTCTTGATACTTTTAGAATTCTGTCGTAAGCTCTAGCCGATAAATTTAATCGCTCCATTGCATTTTTTAAAAGCTGTAAAGATTCTTCGTCTAATTTGCAATATTCACGTATTTGTTTTGTAGTCATTTGAGCATTATAATGAATGTGTTCATATTTCTCAAAACGATTACTTTGAATTTCTCTTGCACTTGTAACTCGTTTTCTAATTTCTTTACTGCTTTCTGTAGATCTATTATCCGTAAGCTTTTCAAAAGGTACAGGAGTAACTTCGATATGAATGTCAATTCTATCTAATAAAGGCCCTGAAATTTTACTTAAATAACGTTGCATTTCGTTAGGAGAAGAGCTAACAGGAGCATTAGGGTCATTAAAATATCCACCAGGACTAGGATTCATACTTGCAACAAGCATAAAAGATGAAGGATAAGTAATAGTAAATTTAGCTCTGGAGATTGTTACTTCTCGATCTTCCAGTGGTTGACGCATTACTTCAAGAACTTCCCTTTTAAATTCAGGTAATTCATCTAAAAAGAGAACACCATTATGCGATAACGAAATTTCACCAGGTTGTGGATAACTTCCTCCACCAACTAATGAAACGCTTGAAGCTGAGTGATGTGGTGCTCTAAATGGGCGTTGATTCATTAATCCAGAGTCTTTTACTTTTCCTGCAACACTATGAATTTTTGTGGTTTCTAAAGCTTCTTTTAGAGTCATAGGCGGCAAGATACTTGGTAAACGTTTCGCCAACATTGTTTTTCCTGCTCCAGGAGGACCAATAAGAATTACGTTATGACCTCCAGATGCCGCAATTTCCATGCAACGCTTTATGGATTCTTGTCCTCGTACTTCGGCAAAATCAAATTCAGGAAAGTCTAAAGTTTTATAAAACTCTTCTCGTGTATTAATTGTTGTAGGTTCAATTGTTCCTTTACCTTCAAAAAAGTCAATAATTTCTACCACATTTTCAATACCATAAACATCAATACCAGATACGATTGCAGCTTCTTTTACATTTTGCTTTGGTAAAAAGAAACCTTTAAAACCTTCTTCCTTTGCTTTTATTGCTATTGATAAAGCTCCTTTTATGGGTTGTAAACCACCATCTAAGGAAAGTTCTCCCATGATGATATATTTGCCAACTTCCTCTGAATTTATTTGTCCAGATGCTGCTAAAATTCCCATAGCAATGGTCAAATCGTAAGCAGAACCTTCTTTGCGCAAATCGGCAGGAGCCATATTTACGGTTATTTTTTTCCCAGGAAAATTATAATTATTGTTTTTAAGAGCTGCTGCAATGCGATAATTGCTCTCTTTAATAGTGTTGTCGGGAAGTCCTACTAGATGATAACCTATTCCTTTTTCAATATTTACTTCTATAGTGATAATTGTGGCATCAACGCCAAAAACGGCGCTTCCAAAGACTTTGATTAACATTGCTTATATTATATTTATGGCTTGTAATAGTACAAATATATATAAGTTGTAATAAAAAAGCCCTCACTTAGAGGGCTTTTTTATTATTTAAAGTTTTTAATTCCGTTTTCTAACCAAGATTTGTATTCTAGAATGTCTGATGTATATGCAATAGGTTTTGATAAATCATTTCCTTCATTGTCTAAAATAACATATAATGGTTGTGAATTACTTTTATATCGAGTGATTTGTAAATCACTCCACTTATTTCCAATAGTTACAACTTCTTTTCCAGTCGTTTTTGAAATGTATTGTTGTTCCTTTGGTAATTCTATTTTTCGGTCACATACCAAAGAAATTACTACTAGTTTTTCTTTTAATATTGACAAAACTTCAGGATTTGACCAGGCATTATCTTCCATTTTACGACAATTAGCACAAGCATCTCCTGTAAAGTCTAGTAATACAGGTTTATTTACTTTTTTTGCATAAGCAAGGCCCGTTTCATAATCATCAAAAGTTACAATACCATGTGGTCCAAAATGAGCATGTTCTGGCAAATCAGATTTTGTAGTTGTATTAGAACTGCCTGAACGATTAGGGATTTCTCTATAAGTCGAAGGGGGTGTTAATCCGCTTAAAATTTTTAAAGGAGCTCCCCATAAACCAGGTATCATATAAAAAGTAAACGCAGTCACAATTATAGCCATTGAAAGTCTTCCAACTCCAATTTTATCAGCTTTTTCATAGTCGTGTGGCAACATATATCTACCAAATAAATATAAGGCCCAAGCTCCAAAAATACCAATCCAAATAGCTATGAATAATTCTCTTTCTAACCAATGCTTTTGTAAAACTAAGTCGGCATTTGATAAAAATTTAAATGCAAAAGCTAATTCTAGAAAACCTAAAGAAACTTTTACAGTATTTAACCATCCTCCAGATTTTGGTAGTGAATTTAACCATCCTGGAAACATTGCAAATAACATGAACGGTAAAGCGATTGCTAATGAGAAACCAAGCATACCTACAATAGGTGCAATTCCTCCTTTTGAAGCCGATTCTACTAATAACGTTCCAACGATAGGGCCTGTGCATGAAAAAGAAACTACAGCTAAAGCAAGCGCCATAAAAATAATTCCAATAATTCCTCCTTTATCGGCTTGTGAATCAAGTTTAGTTGCCCAAGAACTAGGTAAAACAATTTCGAAAGCACCTAAGAATGAAAAAGCAAAAACAATTAACAATCCAAAGAATATTAAATTGAACCAAACACTTGTTGATAATTCATTTAATGCTTCAGCGCCAAAAACAGCTGTAATAATTGAACCTAAAATAACGTAGATAGCAATGATAGATAAACCGTAAATCACAGCATTTCTAATTCCTTCACTTTTCGTTTTACTTTGTTTTGTGAAAAAACTAACTGTCATAGGGATCATTGGGAAGATGCATGGCATTAAAAGGGCTGCAAAACCACCTAAAAAAGCCAAAAGAAAAATAGACCAAAGACTTTTGTTTTCGTTAGAATTTGTCTTTTTTACAGGCTCAACATTACTGTTTAAATTATCAGGTTTATTTTCTTCAGTAATTAGCGGAACTGCAATGATCTTTGAAGTGTCTTCAGTAATAATTGCAGTGTTTTTTTTGTCTTCATTTACTTGTGTTTCAGTAGTTGAAGACACAGGCAATTTAATATCAAAAGTTTTGTCTTGTTGAATACATGCTTCTTTACAAACTTGGTATTCAATATAAACTTTAGCAGAAGTTACTTTAGGATTTGTGATTTTGATCGTTTGGCGGAATTGTGCTTTATTTTCAAACAAATATTCGTCAACTTCAAAAATATCGCTGTATACTTTTTTGTACGGACTCTCTTTGGTTTTACCAACTAATTCATAGTTTCCTTTGGCATTTTTGTATTGTATAACCGTTGGTAAGGAAGCTCCGTCTGGTGTAAATTGAGAGAACATGTGCCATTCGTGTTCTATTGTAGCATCAAGTACTAATACAAATTCGGTATCCGATTTTTTCTCAACAGAAGTTTTCCAAGAAACGGGATCTAAAATTTGGGATGTTCCAAAAAAGCTTGTTAAAACTAAAAGAATTGAGGCGAATAGTTTTTTCATTACTGTAATTCTATTTTTAATATTTGTTGTGTGTTATTGTTTGCTAAAAATCGTTGGTCTGCACGATGGTTTATAATCCAAATGACTTCATTATCTGAGCAAAGTAACCAAGTGTTTTCTTTATCAATTAATGAAAACTTTTCATCCTTGAAGTACTTGCTTACTTTCTTTTTCCCTTGCATTCCAGAGGGGTAAAAATAATCACCTTCTTGCCATTTTCGAAGCTTTAAGGGAAACTTTAACTTAACTTTATCAACAAAAATACATGACTTAGTAGGTTCAGAAATGTAACTTTGGTTACAAATTGATAAATTTATTGGTTTTATTATATAATTCTTATCCTCATCAATTAAAAAAAATTCATCATTATTACCAATTTCTATTTTTGAAAGTATGAGTTGATTTCGGTCTTTTAAAAGGCGATAATTTTCTGAAAAGATTTGTTTTCCAGTTTGACTATGAACTAGTTCGTATACCGATTGCCAGTCTGAAAAACCAAATGGTTTCAACCATTCATACATGTATGAATTATAATTTTTGAGCAGTATTAATTTATTGATATCGAAATAGATGTCATCATTTTTTGTGTCAGTAATATCTTCAAATTTAGAAGATAGCGCATCCTTAGCTAATCTATTTGTTCCTGAAAGATTTTTAATAGTATTTTCAAAAGATTCTAATAAATTAGAATTTAGTTCTTTTAAAACTGGAACAATATTGTGGCGAATTTTATTTCTAAAATATTTATCAGATGCATTGCTGGAATCTTCACGCCATTCAATATTATTTTCTTTGGCGTAATTTTCAATTGCTGACCTAGAAAAAATTAGTAGTGGTCTGACAATTTTTCCATTCACTTCTGGAATTCCAGTTAATCCTTCGACACCTGTTCCTCTGGTAAAATTAATTAAGAATGTCTCTAAAGAATCATCTAAATGATGAGCCGTTAGAAGATAATCAAAACCTTCTGATGCTAATAATTCATTAAACCAATTGTATCGTAATTCACGAGCAGCTTGTTGAATTGAAAGTTTATTTTCTTTAGCGTAACTATTAGTGTTAAAGGATTTAATAAAGCTTTTTAGTTTATATTTTTCACATTGTATTCTAACAAAGTCTTCATCCTTATCACTTTCCTCTCCACGCAATTGAAAATTGCA
>CBFHBH010000159.1:0-5782 GCA_965653735.1 uncultured Flavobacterium sp.
AGCGAAGATTAATGAACTTCCATTAGAGTTCAATGGAGTTATTCAACTGTTAGAAGCAGGTCAAGATTATGATTTAACATTCAAGACTCCTACTTCTTCATTCAAAAACTTTTTAGGATTAATTCCGGCGGCTTATGCGAGTAATATAGAAACTGTAAAAACGTCTGGAGACTTTACTGTAAACGGAAAAGTAAAAGGTCAACTTACTGACAATACAGTTCCTAAATTCAATATTGCAATTGCATCAAACAATGCTTCTTTCCAATACCCTGATTTACCAAAATCGGTACAAAACATTGTTATTGACACTAAAATCATCAATGAAACAGGTTTGATTCAAGATACTTATGTGAACTTAGATCAACTTTCGTTCAAAATTGATCAGGATGTATTTAGCGCCAAAGCAAATATTAGAAATGCGATGACAAATGCCTTAGTAAATGCGTCATTAAAAGGAACAATCAACCTTTCTAACTTTTCTAAAGCCTATCCGGTAAAATTAGATCAGCCTTTGTCAGGAATTTTAAATGCAGATGTTACTACAAAATTCGACATGCAATCTGTTGAAAAAAGTCAGTACCAAAATATCCAAAACTCAGGTATGATGACATTAACTGGATTTAATTATGCAGGACCAGAAATGGCTAAACCAGTTCAAATTCAAAAAGCGGCTGTGGCTTTCAATACCAGCCAAATTAAACTAAACCAGTTAGATATGAAAACTGGAGGTTCTGACATTCATGTTAACGGTACTTTAGATAATTTTTATGGATTCCTTTTCAGAAATCAAATCCTGAAAGGAAACTTTAATATGAATTCTAATCAGTTTTTAGTTGCCGATTTTATGGAACCTGCGTCAGCTTCTGCTAAAAAACCAACTGAAGAATCTTCTTCAAAATCAGGCACAGGAAGCACTGGTAAAAAAGAAGCTGTAAAAATTCCGGCGTTTTTAGATTGTGCAGTTTCGGCAAAAGCAAATACTGTAGTTTATGATAATCTTACTCTAAAACAAGTTAGCGGTAAAATGATTATTCGTGATCAAGCCGTAACGCTTCAAGATGTAAAAACAAATATTTTTGATGGTCAAATTGGGCTTAACGGAGTTGTTTCGACTAAAGGGAATGTCCCTAAATTCAATATGAACTTAAACTTAGACAAAGTAGATATTGGAAAATCATTTACTCAATTAGACATGCTTAAAGCTATTGCTCCAATTGCAGGTGCTGTGAGTGGAAAATTAAATTCAAACATCAAACTTAATGGTAATCTTGATGCAGTAGAAATGACTCCCGTTTTATCTACGCTAACAGGTGATTTATTAGGCCAATTGTTATCATCAACCATAAATTCAAATAATTCGGAAATGTTAACGGCTTTGACTTCTCAATTCAAGTTTATTGACATGAAAAAATTGAATTTGAATGATATTAAAGCTGCCATCGCTTTTGACGAAGGAAAAGTTGTTGTGAAACCTTTCAAAATAAAATATCAGGATATTACTGCCGAAATTGGAGGAGCTCATGGTTTTGACCAAAGCATGAAATACAACATCAAAATGGATGTTCCTGCAAAATATTTGGGTGGAGATGTAAACAAACTTCTAAGTAAACTAACTCCTGCTGATCAAGCAAAAATTGAAAGTGTTCCTATTACTGCATTAATGACTGGAAGTTTTAAAAGTCCTAAAATTAGTACTGATATGAAGCAAGCGACTACAAACCTGGCTTCTCAAATTGTACAAATGCAAAAAGACAAACTTTTAAATCAAGGTACTGGTGCTTTAAGCAACATTCTAGGAGGTGGCAAAAAGAATGCTACAGATACAACGAAAACAGCAGATCCTAAAAAAGATGCTATAAAAAATACTGCAAATCAGGTACTGGACGGTTTATTCAAAAAGAAAAAACCTGCACAGCAAAATCCATAACATAAAAAAGCTCCTTTTCAGGAGCTTTTTTTTTACATTTCTATTTTTACTACATATCCTTCAAATGTTCGGATGTTAAAAACAGTACCATCTTCAAAAATAAGATACTGACCTTTTATTCCTGCTAATTTTCCGGAGTAGACTGGTGATTTATCTAAATTTAAACTCGCAACTTTTGTTGGATATTGCAATACAGGATAATCCATTTCATAAAGCTCTTCTTTGGTAGCGTCAAAATATTCTTCCACTTCTTTAGGCAACCATTTTTTAACCTTTAATCTTTCTTCAAACAAATCAGTTTTAAACACTTCATTTTTTAGCATTTTCTGCCAATGCGTTTTGTCTGTAAAATGATCTTTTAGCGCAACTTCTGTAATTCCAGCCAAATATCGATTAGGAACCTCAACAATAGGAATAGCTTGCTCGGCACCTTGATCTATCCAACGGGTAGGCACTTGTGTTTTTCTTGTTACTCCTACCTTAACTTCGCTCGAAACTGCCAAATAAACTATGTGTGGCTGTAATTGAACTTTTTTTTCGTATTCTAAATCACGGTCTTCTATATCTAAATGAGCTGTACTCAATTCAGGTTTCATAATCCAATCTCCTGCCGAAGCACTAGCCATAAAACAGTCGTAACAAAATCCTTGACGAAATATTTTTTTCTTTTTACCGCATTGTAAACACTGATATCCTTGAAATGAAATTTCAAATTCCTTTCCAAGTAACTGATTTACATTCAAAAAACTATTTTCAAAAACCAAATAATACTGTATTGGGTTACCAAATTCGGTTTGCATTTTCGTTAAAACACCTTCGTAAATCATCTAAAATTTGATTTTATATTTTATATTTAATTTCTATTTTTGGTAAAGTTATAATTCATAACGTTAAATTCATAATTAAAAAATGCCTCTACCTATAATAAATTCTATCGCCTCTTGGGTTCTTAAACAACGGATTCATGAAATCGAGTTGTTTTTGAAATATCCTAATGAAGTACAGGAAGAGTTGCTCATAAACTTAATCCGTCAGGCAGAAAATACAATACTAGGTAAGCAATACGATTTTGAATCGGTAAAAACGTATCACACTTTTCAGGAAAGAGTTCCCATTTCGACATATGAAGATTTAGAGCCTTTTATAGAAAGAACTAGAAAAGGTGAACAAAATGTTTTTTGGCACGAGCCTATTAAATGGTTTGCAAAATCAAGCGGAACCACTAATGCAAAAAGTAAATTTATTCCCGTGAGTGGTCAGGCGTTGGAAGACTGTCACTACAAAGCAGGCAAGGATTTACTTTGCTTATATCTTAACAATAACGAAGAATCTCAATTGTTTACGGGTAAAAGTCTTAGACTTGGTGGTAGCAAACAATTGTATGAAGACAACAATACTTATTTTGGGGATTTATCAGCCATTTTAATAGACAACATGCCTTTTTGGGCTGAATTTAGTAGTACGCCTAGCAATAAGACTTCCTTGATGAGTGAATGGGAAACCAAGTTGATGGCTATTGTTAACGAAACAAAACGTGAAAATGTAACAAGTTTTGCAGGTGTTCCATCATGGATGTTGGTTTTATTAAATAAAATTTTAGAAGAAACTGGCAAAACCAATCTATTTGAAATTTGGCCAAATCTTGAAGTTTATTTTCATGGTGGTGTGAGTTTTGATCCTTACCGTGAGCAATACAAAACAATTCTTCCTAAAAACGAATTTAAGTACTATGAAATCTATAATGCATCGGAAGGTTTCTTTGCCATACAAGATTTAAATAATTCTAATGATTTACTGCTAATGTTAGATTATGGAATTTTTTACGAATTCATTCCCATGGATACCTTTGGCACACCAAATCAAAAAACCATACGTCTTGCAGAAGTAGAACTCAATAAAAATTATGCCGTTGTCATCACAACAAATTCAGGATTGTGGAGATATTTAATTGGAGATACTGTTCGATTTACTTCTCTTAAACCATATCGCATAAAAGTTACTGGCAGAACCAAGCATCACATCAATGTTTTTGGTGAAGAATTAATGATTGAAAACACGGAACAAGCCTTGGCAAAAACATGCAAACTAACTAATAGTGAAGTTGTAGACTATACTGTTGCTCCAGTTTTCATGAATGGAAAAGAAAAAGGTGCTCACGAATGGATAATTGAATTTAGAAAACAACCGGATGATTTATCTAAGTTTACGCAATTGCTTGATGAGAATATCCAATCATTGAATTCGGACTATGAAGCAAAGCGTTATAACAACATGACACTTAATCCACTGACAATAAATATCGCTCGTGAAAATCTATTTTATGATTGGTTAAAAAACCAAGACAAACTTGGAGGACAACATAAGATACCAAGACTTTCAAATAGTCGTGATTATTTAGAGCAATTACTTTCACTACAAAGTAGCTAATTTGTTATTATTCAGTCGAAAAACTGATTTTTTTACAACCAAAAGTGCATTTCATCGATTTTTTATGCTGTTTCATCAATTAAATTAAAAGAAACTCAGATACACCTGTAGTTTTGCGCGAAATTTTTTCAAAAACACAAACGCAGACCTATTAAAATTATGAAAAAGACAACTTTTTCAATCGTATTGTTATTTCTATTTAATATAATAAGTGCTCAGGATTCTTTTTTACCTGATACTACAATTGACTTCAACAAAACAATATCTGAATTAAAAGACACATACACTGTTGGCACTACTAATGTTAACACAAAACAATCGGAAATTGGTTCAACTTTCTTTATGAATAAATACATCATGTATTCTTCAAGAAGAACTGGTGCCATTGGAACTGGAAAAGACAGTGAAACCAATTTACCTTACAACAGTCTATATTGTATGAGTATTGATAAAAATGGAAATTTATCTAAGCCTTACTTTTTTGCCTCTGTTTTAGATTCTAAAGGAAATGAAGGTGGGTTAACATTTTCTCCTAACGAAAAGATTGTTTACTACACTAAAAGTGACGAGAAAAATCCCAAAAACTTTCAATTATATAAAAGAATTTTTGACGAAGAATGTCGTTGCACTTGGATTCAAGAAAGCGCTGTGAGTTTTAACAGCTTAAATTATTCAATTGAAAATCCTCGTGTTTCCCCTGACGGTAAAAAATTATATTTTGCTTCAAACATGCCAGGCGGTTTTGGAGGATTTGACTTATATGTTGCTGATATTGATGAAAACAATATGCCAATAAACCCAAAGAATCTTGGCAGTTCCGTGAATACTTCAGGTGATGAGAAATTTCCATATGTATCTAATGAGAAAGAATTATTCTTTTCATCTACAGGACATGAAGGATATGGAAATTTTGACGTTTTTGTTTCTAGAATTAAGAAAAACAGCTACTCATCTCCTTTAAATTTAGGAAAAACTATAAATTCTAACGCTAATGATATTGCATTCATCTTAGCTTCAAAAAACAAAGGTTATATATCTTCTGATAAAGCATCTGGAATTGGCTCATACGACATCTATAGATTTGATCTTCAAAAGAACATTATCAAAATAGAAGGAAAAACTATAGAAGAAAATTCTAAAATTGCTTTACCAAATACAACAATTACTCTTGTTGATGATGAAGGACAGGAAATAAGTTCACTAAAGAGCTCTCCAGAAGGGAATTATAGCTTTGAAGTAACTCCGGTAGAAAACTATTCAATAATTACAAAAAAAGAGGGATATTTAGATTCATCAAGACCTTTTTCAACTGACAATAAAAGTGCTGTACTTACACTTGAAATGAAACAAAAAAAGGCAGAAATAACTGAAACAGCTATTGTTATTGAGAACATTTAACCTTAAGTAATACACAACAATCGATATAGC
>CBFHBH010000160.1:0-5781 GCA_965653735.1 uncultured Flavobacterium sp.
AGGGCTTTTCACAAGTGACACAAATTTTACTAAGCAAATAAGACTTGTTTCCTTTATGATAGGTATTTTTCAAAATCGTTGATTTTAATTTTTGCTTTGATATCAAACATTAAATTGTACAGTCCGAAAAAAGTTCTATTCACATATATAAAATGTTTTGAACCTCTATTCCCATTCATTTTACGGAGTTGTTTATCATTTGCAAACTTTTCACTTAAAGCGGCTATTTTCCCAAAGAATTCAGGGTTAGCAAAATCGAATTCCAGCTTATGAATGGGCTCCGTAAAAACCGTTAACAATTCATGGAACAGATCTGTAAAAAATTCCTTTTCTTTAGGTGTATCATTCGACTTTAAAATTTCTAATTCGAATAATTTATCCTTAAAATAATTTTTATCCGCAAGAGCACTTGGTGTTGAAACTTCAAAATAAGGCTTGTAAAATGACGCTGGAATTTGTTTCATACAGCCAAAATCGATGGCAATTAAATTTGCTTCTTCATCAACCAAGAAATTACCCGGATGTGGATCGGCGTGAAATTTTTTCAATTGATGAATTTGGTACATATAAAAATTCCACAACGTTTGCCCTACTTTATTTCTTTTTTTTTGGGATGTTTCAGTTGCACAAAACTCAGACAAATGCACTCCAGTCATCCAATCCATGGTTATGATTTTATCAGATGACAATAAAGGATAATAAGTTGGTAGCTTTAGATTCTCAATAATCTGACATTCTTTTCGAACAGTTTCGCTTTGCTGTAATTCCAACTGATAGTCTGTTTCTTCAGTTAATTTATCTTCTACTTCCTGAAAATATTCATCAGATGTCCCTTGCAAATTGAACATTCGAATGGCAATTGGTTTGACCAAAGCAATATCAGTACTAATACTTTCTCTAACTCCAGGGTATTGAATTTTCACGGCTAAGTCTTTACCATTTTTCTTGGCTCTATGAACTTGACCAATACTTGCTGCATTGATAGAATCAGGAGAAAATTCATCAAACAATTCTTCTGGATATTTTTTAAAATAATTTTTAAATGTTTTGCGTACTAATGGAGCCGAAAGTGGCGGTACAGAGAATTGTGACAAAGAGAATTTTTCCACATACGATTGAGGTAGTAAATTCTTCTCCATGCTCAACATTTGCGCAACTTTTAGTGCACTCCCTTTCAATTCTTTAAGTCCATCGTAAATATCCGTAGCATTATTTTCATGAAGCTTATCTTTTGTTAAACTAGGATTCACAACTTTTTCACCATAATATTTAAGGTAATTACCTCCTACTTTTACACCCGTAGTAACCAATTTTGCTACACGTTCTACTTTGTTGGTTGGAATTGAATCTATTTTTTTCATCCCTTTGAATTAAAATTTCCAAATTTTTCTTTCCAGATGAATTTTCCAAAATCCAAAATACTCTCAATGGGTACATTGTAAACTACGTCAAAACTTGCTTTGACAGATTTTTCAATAAACACATCTGTTTTTTCAAAATTGACTGAAGTGTCTTCCATCCAACACTTCAGTATAGATAAGAACTGCAACCAAGCGCCTTCTTGTACTACTCGATTTTGTATGTCTGTAATTTTTTGATTTTCTATTTTATAAGATGTAGCCAAAACCGTTTTTGCATACGATAAGAAATCTTTGCGAAGGGATTTTAACTTCATTAAATTTTTCAAAGGCGTTTTTTCTTGATTTAACAAATACATTACAAAACTTCTGTTAGCTGTAGCTACTTCGAAAAAAGTAAAATAAAAACACGATAGTTTTTGAGCTGCGTCATACTGTTCATAATCAGCTGTTTTAGACAACAATTCTACCGTGTAATGCAACATATCTGAGAAAAACTGTTCTTCTAAAGCTTCAAACGAGGCAAAGAATTTGTAAAAATCTGCTTCTTCCATGCCATTATTTTTAGCAAAATCATAAACCGAATGTGGTTTTCTTCCGTTGGTAAGGACATAATCTGTATAAATAGATACAAAAGCATCCTTGTTTATTTGTATTGATTTTTTCTTTGCCATGATTTTATTTTTTGTTTAACAAATTTACAAAAATGTTAAACAATTAATTATTGTTAAGCAATTAATTAACAATCAAGCTATAATTAAAATTTATTACTTTTGTGGCAAATCACCCAAACATGTCAATTGAAGTTCAAAATATTTCTAAAAGTTACGGAGCTCAGAAAGCTTTGAACAATGTTTCGTTTAAAGTTAACAAAGGAGAAATTGTAGGTTTTCTTGGTCCCAATGGTGCAGGAAAATCAACTTTAATGAAAATTTTAACGACTTACATCAATGCAGATGAAGGTATTGCCAAAGTGAATGACTTTAATGTAAACATAAACCAGATTGATGTTCAAAAATCGGTAGGTTATTTACCAGAACACAATCCACTTTACTTAGATTTATATGTTAGAGAATATTTAACCTTTAATGCTGATGTTTACAAAGTAGATAAATCACGCATTGATGAAGTAATCACTTTAACTGGACTTACTCCCGAAGCACATAAAAAAATAGGGCAATTATCTAAAGGATATCGTCAGCGTGTGGGATTAGCGACTGCTCTATTACACAATCCTGATGTTTTAATTTTAGACGAACCAACAACAGGTTTAGACCCTAACCAATTAGTTGAGATTCGTGAGTTAATTAAAAACATTGGTAAAGACAAAACAGTTTTTCTTTCTACGCACATTATGCAGGAAGTAGAAGCTATTTGTGATCGAGTGATTATTATTAACCAAGGTAAAATTGTTGCGGATAATAATATTGAAAACCTCATCACTGAAATTAATGAACAAATCATTGAGGTGGAATTTGACAAAGTTGTTGAAGAAACTCTAATGGCAACAATTCCTAATATTAGCTCATATACCAAACAAGGTAATGGTTGGGAATTAACTTTTACTTCAAATGAAGATATGCGTCCAACAGTTTTTGATTTTGCACAAGCTAACGGATTAAAAACATTACAACTTTCACAGAAAAACAAAGATTTAGAAAGTGTGTTTAGAGAGAAGACGAAGTAATTTAAAAATTTTCTATAAAAAATGAAAAAAATTATTTTAATGTTTTTCACAACAATAATAAGTTGTAATTCATCAATTCAAAAAAATCAAAAATTAGTAAACATATTAAACAATAAAAACATTCCAATTCGAGGCAAAATAATTAAAATTCCTAATTCACCTGAATTAAGATTTGACTATTATGATGTGTATGAAAAAGACACAAGTATTAAAACTCTTGAAGAAATGAATTATCAAAGTGGAGGCTATTCATGGGAAGGAATAGTCTATGGAGCCATTAAACTCTCAGATGAGAATATTTTTAACAAAATTCATTTTGACCCAGAATCTGAAGGTTTAGCAGTTTGGAGTTCAGATGAAGAAACATTAAAAAAAATTGGCCGATTAATTTCATCAATAAAAAAAGATGATGAAATACTAAGACAATGCATCAAAGTTGCAGAAGATGATGGTAGAATGGAATAAAAAAAGAGGCTTTTATTAAAAAACCTCCTTAGCAATTTGTCTGATATTCTCCGATTTCCCCATTGAGTAATAATGTAACACAGGAATTCCAGCTTTTTGCAATTCCTTACTTTGATCAATACACCATTCAATCCCAATTTGTGAAACCTCCTGATTGTCTTTTGCTTTTACAACAGCCATTATCAAATCATCAGGCAAATCTACCTTAAAACGATGCGGAATTAAATTCAGTTGTTTTTTGGTCGAAATCGGTTTCAGTCCCGGTATAATGGGTACCGTGATTCCGGCTGAACGGCATTTGTCTACAAATTCAAAGAATTTTTTATTGTCGAAAAACATTTGTGTAATGATATAATCTGCGCCATTTTTAATTTTCTGTTTTAAGAAATAAATGTCGCTGTCCAGACTTGGTGCTTCCATATGTTTTTCCGGATAACCCGCCACCCCGATACAGAAGTTGGTTTTATTGGTGTTCTGTAAATCCGCATCCAAATAAATTCCGTTGTTTAAGTTATTGATTTGAGTTACCAATTCAGAAGCATACGAATGTCCTTCTTTTTCCGGCTTGAAGTAGATTTCACTTTTTACTGCATCGCCACGAAGTGCCACTACATTATCAATCCCAAGAAAATCCATATCGATTAAGAAATTCTCGGTATCTTCTTTGGTAAAACCACCACACAAAATATGCGGAATAGCATCTACCTGATATTTATTCTGAATCGCCGAACAAATCCCCACCGTTCCCGGACGTTTTTTTACTACTTTCTTTTCCAATAAACCGCTGGGCAATTCCTTGAATTCGTATTCTTCGCGATGGTACGTTACATCGATAAACGGCGGTTGGAATTCCATCAAAGGTTCGATGTTATCAAAAATACATTGGATATTCTGACCTTTTAACGGCGGTAAAATCTCGAAAGAGAATAAGGATTTTCCGTTGGCTTTTTCTATATGTTGGGTTACTTTCATTTCTAAGTATGAATTATAAATTATGAGTTATGACTTAATCCTGAAAACACTAATCTGCGATATTCGGATTTAACCATTTCTCGGCATATTCATAGGTACAATTTCTTCTTTGGGCGTAATCGCGCACCTGATCTTCTTTAATTTTTCCGAGTCCGAAATATTTGCTCTCCGGATGTCCGAAGTAATAACCCGAAACCGAAGACGCCGGCCACATCGCCATGCTTTCCGTGAGTTTCACGCCTATTTTTTCTTCCACGTTTAACAATTTCCAGATGGTTGGTTTTTCCAAATGATCGGGACAAGCCGGATAGCCGGGAGCCGGACGAATTCCTTTATACGCTTCTTTGATTAATTCTTCATTGGATAAATGTTCCTCCGAAGCATAGCCCCAGATTTCTTTACGGATTTTCTCGTGCAGGTATTCCGCAAACGCTTCTGCAAAACGATCGCCTAAGGCTTTGACCATAATGGAACTGTAATCGTCGTGGGCTTCTTCGAATGCTTTGGCTTTATCCTCCACGCCGAAACCGGTGGTTACACAGAAAGCCCCCATATAATCGGTTTTCTGACTTTCTTTCGGGGCAATGAAATCGGCTAGAGCAATATTTGGGGCCCCAACCGTTTTTTGCGATTGCTGACGAAGGGTTAAGAACGTTTCCAACACATTACCGTTTTCATCGTACAATTCGATATCGTCGTCCTTTACCTGATTCGCTGGAAATATTCCGTAGATTCCTTTTGCCTCTAACCAGTTTTCATCCAATAATTGTTTCAACATTTTTTGAGCATCTGCAAACAAAATCGTGGCTTGCTCTCCAACTACATTATCTGTTAGAATTGCTGGATATTTCCCAAAAAGTTGCCATGAGTTAAAAAAAGGCGTCCAATCAATGTACGGAACCAATTCTCGTAATGACACTTCGATGGTTTTTGCTCCGATGAAGTTTGGTTTTTTAGCTTCAAAATTTTCCCAATCCAGTTGCAATTTATTGGCTCTGGCTTTTTCAATCGTATGATAACTTTTATCCCGCTGACGGTTTAAAAACGTTTCACGAAAAGCTTCGTATTCTGCTCTTATAGTTGTGGCGTATATTTTTTTGTCTTTATTCAAAAGATTTCCGGCAACAGTTACCGCACGTGAAGCATCATTCACATGAACCACCGTTTGACGGTATTCCGGAGCTATTTTTACAGCCGTGTGTGCTCGCGAAGTCGTGGCACCACCAATCATGATTGGAATTTGAATGTCCCGTTTATCCATTTCTTTTGCCAGATACACCATTTCGTCCAACGATGGTG